>JAYZAT010000086.1:0-13323 GCA_036339555.1 Planctomycetota bacterium | reverse complement strand
AGCGACTCCATGCCAAGGGGCAACTCTCCAGTCTGATCATCGATCTCCGCAATAATCCAGGTGGAGCCCTGGATGCAGCAACCGAGATGTCAGACCTCTTTCTTGAAGAAGGCGAGATCGTCAGCATCCGTTCCCCACGCGAGGACAAGAATGATCCAGGCAAGACCTACGAGGCGGAAAAGTGGAGCCAATGGGAATCCTTGCCGCTGATCATCCTGATCAATGATCGATCAGCCTCAGCCAGTGAAATCGTTGCGGGATGCCTGGCAGACCATGGGCGGGCCAAGGTTTTCGGCGAACGATCCTTTGGCAAAGGCTCCGTTCAGGAAGTTCGACCCCTGGAGGGCGGTAACGGCCTGCTCAAGATGACAACGAAGTACTACTTCCTCCCCAGTGGTCGACACATCCAGAAAGCCAAACGCATTTCCGATGAACCATGGGGCGTGGATCCCTCCCAGGGCTGCGTGGTACCTGAAACTCCAGAAGAGAACCAGGAACGTACCCTGGCCCGTCGCCCATTTGAAACCATTGGTGGCGAGTACAAGCAGGCACCGGACATCGTCGAAGAAGAGTGGATTCTTGAGAACCTCAAAGATCCGACCCTGGGCGAGGCCGTGGTCCTCATGCGTAGTCGTATGCAGAATGGAGAATGGCCCGAACTTGCCGAGGACGAAGACCAGGCATTCGACTCAATGGCCGCCGGACTTGAAAACCTTCTTGAGCAGCGAGAGTTCTATGAGCAACGCATGACTGAGCTCCAAGATGACATCAACCGACTGGAGAATATGGCGGTAGCACCAGAGCGCGGATTGAAACTCCCTGAAGATGTCACGCTCTCGCAACCTGTCATTGCCATCTATGACGCGGATGGAAACCTCGTCGGACGTTGGCAGGTCGGAGAAGATGACGATCTCAACCGAACTCTTGCGGCGGTTGAACTGGATCGAATCGACCAGACCGAAACGGCTGAAACTCCCGAGGACACCGAGACTCAGGAAACCACTGAGACGATCGAACCATGACCTCGAGCACTCTTGTCTCTACGACGGATCTCCGTGAACGCATCGACTCGATCCTTCCGGAACTCATCGAGTTTCGACATGATCTGCATCGACACCCGGAGTTGATGTACGAAGAACATCGAACCAGCAGCCAGGTGCGAGAGGCCCTCGAGAAAGCGTCGGTTCCATTTCAAGGTGACTTGGCAGGAGGCACCGGTGTACTTGGTCACCTGGCAGGCAACGCCAAACAAGCTGTAGGACTTCGAGCTGATATGGATGCGCTCCCCATCCATGAGCAAAGTGGCGTGGAGTATGCCTCGACGATCGAAGGAAAGATGCATGCCTGTGGTCATGATGGACATACCACCATCCTGCTCGGGGCCGCGAGAGTCCTCAAGGGGCTCTCCGATGAAAACGAGTTACCACGCCCGGTATCGTTCCTCTTCCAACCTGCTGAAGAAGGTGGTGCTGGTGGAAAACGAATGGTCGAAGACGGTTGCCTGGATGGCCGCGTCCTGGGACCACCCATTGAGCGCATGTACGGACTGCATGGCTGGCCGTTGATGTCGGAAAATGTCGTAGGTTCGCGACCCGGTCCCCTGCTTGCTGCAGCAGACCATTTCCAGATCGAGATTCAAGGACGTGGAGGCCATGCCGCCATGCCCCACACCACCGCAGACCCTGTCGCCACGGCAGCAACGGTCATTACCACGCTGCAACAAGCTGTCTCACGTCGAATCGATCCCGTCCTGGGTGGCGTTGTCTCCGTGACCATGGTGCAGGCCGGCTCGGCCTTCAATGTGATACCCGACAACTGCACCATGCATGGCACGGTTCGTGCCCTGTATCCCGACGTCCGCACGACTTTGAAATCCGCCGTACACGACATCCCACAGGCCGTGGCTCAGGCACTGGGCTGTGAAGCTGAGGTCACCTACCACGATGGTTACCCGGTCACGCGTAACGATGAGGCGACCACTGCTGCCTTCCACGAGTTGGCCCGAGAAGTTCTTGGTGATAACCGCGTCGAACCCCTGGAATTCCCAGTCATGGGTGGCGAGGACTTCTCCTATTACTGTGAGCAGGTTCCATCATGCTTCTTCGTCCTGGGCCAGTGCCCAGCCGATCGCGACGCGATACCAGGCCTGCACCACCCCGCCTTCGACTTCAATGACCGAACGATCGCGACGGGTGTCGAAATGTTCTGCCGCCTGGCGATTCAGTAACTGCCTATAGAAACAAGGGGCCACTATTTCAATCGTGGTAGGCCCTGGGCTTCCCGGCCGCGGTTGATCATCGCGAATGCACGCTTGTCATGCCGAACCAACTTAGCGAGTTGTGACATGCTGATATCGAGAACACCCGCAGCACCGGCCACGTCATACCGCCGGGCCACGATGACATCCAGGGCCTCGGCGAGCAACGCGGGATAGTCGGCATGCATCGGGTTCACCGAGATGCTGCGACCCTGTCTCCTCACTGTCCAGAGCTCGCTTGGCTTGTGATGCTCATGATGAGTCCGTGATCGAACCCCGCTGGCGAGCTTGAGTCTCAGTCGAAACATGGCGCGACTGCGATTCTGCCCTTGCGATCGGCGTTCGGTCGCCGCCCCGATGATGCCTGTAGGACGATGCGTGACCGTGGTCGCCGTATCCCGGCGATTGCGGTTCTGTCCCCCAGGTCCTGTCGAGCGACCGAATTGGATATCGCAATCCCGCAACAGGATTTCTTCTTCGACCGTGGCAGGATGTGGGCCCTCAATCGTCTCCATGGGTTGAAGCCTATCAGCGGCTGACCCGTGCGGCGGCCGGTAGGTCCATACCGTGTCGAGTTCCTTGGGCAAGCAAGGCATCCGCCAAACCGGCAATCATCGCTGCGTTGTCCACGCAGTAGGCCGGTGCTGCCAATCGCAGGGGCACGTTTCTGGCCTCACAAAGCGTTGCCAGTTCGCGCCGCAGCCTGGAATTGGCCGTGACACCCCCACCACCCAACAAGCACGTCACCTGGTGTTGATCTAATGCACGCTCGATATTGCGTACCAGGGCCTCGATGGCGGCCCGTTGAAACGAAGCCGCGGCATCGGCTCGAGCTTGAGGAGTCAACTCCGAGATGGCACGTGGATAGGTCACTGCCCGCCCACGCCCCTCTGGTCGACCGCGAACGGCATACAGCAGGGCCGTCTTGAGACCGCTGTATGAAAAGTCGAGCGTGTCCCCCAACCGAGCCACCGGCAGCGCGATGGCCTTGTCATCACCACGCTCCGCCAATGCATCAATCGCAGGCCCGCCCGGGTAGCCCGCTTCCAGGATGGTGGCGGCCTTGTCAAATGCCTCCCCGACCGCGTCATCAATGGTGGCTCCGATGATCGAGATATCCACGGGACTTCGCACCAGGTACAGGGCGGTATGTCCGCCAGACGCCACCAAGCCCAGGGCTGGAAACTCCAGAGGCCCACGCTCCAGGCAGGGAGACCAGAGGTGGGCGTGAACATGATTCACCCCGATCAACGGGCGACCTATTGACCAGGCCAAGGCCTTCGCGGCACCGAGACCCACCAACAGGGAACCGATCAGACCTGGTTCATGACCGACCGCGACCGCATCCAGGTCAGTCAGTTCAACCGCTGCCTCACGGAGGCTTTCACGAATCACCGGGAGGATTCGTTCCAAGTGTGCTCGCGAAGCAATCTCGGGGACGACGCCCGAGTACCGCTCGTGGAGTTCATGTTGCGTCGCAACGACGTTGGAGAGCACCAGGCTGCCATCGCGAACAACGGCTGCCGCGGTTTCGTCACAACTGCTTTCTATTCCAAGGACGAGGGCCATATGCAGCCCACCTTTGCCGGACTCAAGGACGGTACCGGAACTAATCCGTCAAGGTGCGTTCCTCTCGCCACGAATCACCCATGGGCCAATGTGTAGCGGCATCAGCCAAGGTGCCCTGTCCAATCCGGGTGATTTCCTTCAAGGCCTCCTCACGGGAGGTGAAATCACGGGTGGTGAACAGGACCTGGGTCGCACCGATCCCGATGACCTGCCCATCGGTCATCACGCTCCCGGCTTCGAGCAATTTGCCATTGAGGCTGGTGCCGTTGGAACTGCCCAAGTCCTCGATGACGAATCTCTTGAGGGGCACCGAGGTGCCAGAGATCATCGAGGAGGTATCCAAGGTGACCTGTGAATGATTCCGGGAGGCCCGCTCATCAGCCAACTGAATCTGGCAATCCTCACCACGGCCAATGATCGTGATGTCGTTGTCAATGGAAAAAAACTCGCCCTCGTTGGGGCCGGCGATGATGATCAAAGAGGCCATGAATGGGCATCTCCTTCCTGGACGCCACAGGATATCAAGACCGATCAGGATCGCCGAGTCCTTCGGAGGCTGCTGGGTTGTATTCGGCAGGGATTTCCCTACAATTCGGGGCTCGGCCACTCGTGGCCTGATTTGAACAACTTGCGCCGACAGACCACTCCTTGCGAGCACCCCTTGGCCGGGGCCCGAGAAACGAGGGGTGGAAGGCAGGAGGATTCATGGCCAAGCAGATCGAAAAATCGTTCAAGATCATGGCTCCGGGAGGGCAGGCAACCCCAGCCCCGCCCTTGGGCCCCGCCCTGGGTGCCAACGGTATTAACCCCGGGCAATTCATCCAAGCATTCAATGAGCGGACCAAGGAGCTCAACGGCAAGGTCGTTGGCTGCATTGTGACTCTGTACAAGGACCGCTCCTTCGACTTTGAAATCAAGTCTTCCCCAGCCGCAGAGCTGCTCAAGGTGGCCGCTGGGGTGGAAAAGGGATCTGGTGTTCCCCAAGAGGACAAGGTCGGCAAGGTGAGTAAGGCCCAGGTCCAGGCCATTGCGGAGGAAAAAATGGAAGACCTCAACGCTGGAACGATCGATTCAGCGATGCGGATCATCGAAGGTACCGCCCGCTCAATGGGCATCGTGGTGGAGGGCTGATCGCATGAGTGAAGACACGACACCCGCCCCTGAGTCCAAAGCAACAGCAACGGATAGTGCCTACCCGGCACGGCTTTATCGCCGTCGCCGAACACAGTTCTCCCGCCGTCGGATGAACAACCGAACCATGAGCATGGAATCTCCGGCAGCCAAGTCCGTGGATAACGCCGTCAAGATGCTCAAATCCTTCAAGAAGACCTCGTTCGACCAGACCGTTGAATGCTGTGTCCACCTCGGGATTGACCCCAGGCAGGCCGAACAGCAACTCCGCGGTGCCCTGACCATGCCCAAGGGCATTGGGAAATCTGCCCGAGTCGTCTGCTTCTGCCCGGATGACAAGGTTGATTCCATCAAGGCCGCTGGGGCTGTCGAGGCCGGTGGTGATGAACTCGCCAAGAAGATCACCGATGGCTGGTTCGAATTCGATGTCGCCGTTGCCTCCCCAGACATGATGAAAGTCGTCGGCAAACTGGGTCGAGTGCTCGGCCCCAAGGGCCTCATGCCCTCTCCCAAGGCCGGAACAGTGACCCCGGACGTGGAGACCGCCGTCGCCGAATTTGCTGCAGGAAAGGCCGAATATCGCAATGACGATGGCGGAAACATCCATGCCATCATCGGGAAGATGAGTTTCTCTGAGGAGGATCTCACCGAGAACCTCCAGTACTTCCTGGACACGATTGATCGAATCCGCCCAGCATCGACCAAGGGCACTTACCTGAAGAAATGCGTGATCTCCGGCACCATGACACCGGGGGTGGAGGTGGCAGTCGCATGAGTCGCCCAATCAAAAAAATGATCGTTCAGGAATACCAGCGTCGCTTTGATGGCATTTCCGATGCCCTCCTCGTGGACATTCGCGGTGTTCCCGCCAATGACAACAACGCACTCAGGCTGGGACTGCTTGAGAAGAACATCCGCGTGACCGTCATCCGCAACAAGTTGGCCAAGGACGCGTTCGAGGGCACCACCCTGGAGGGACTCACTCCTGGACTGGAAGGCCCTTCGGCGCTCTGCTACGGCGAGACCTCGGTCGTCGACATTGCCCGTGAACTGGTGAATTGGGCCAAGAAGCTCAAAGAACTGGATCTGAAGGGTGCCATCCTCGATGGGCAGTATTTCGATGGCGACAGCGGCGTCAAGGAACTCAGTAAGTTCCCGACACGCGAAGAAGCCCAAGCCAAGGTGGTTCAGCTCGTCCTGAGCCCAGCGAAGAACCTGGTTGGGGCCGTTGTTGGCCCAGGCTCACAGCTCCTGGCCATTGTCAAGGAAATCCAAGACCGCTTGGAGGATGGGAAAACTATCGAAAAGGTCGGCTGACCGACCACAACCATTGGACATCTGCAGACCACTGGCCCCTCGGGGTTAAAAGCCGTGCGACGGCTCCTCTGGACTGCTCGTCAGTACTAGATTTGAGAGTGAACCATGTCTGAAGACACTGCAACAGCAACTGAAGCCAAGACATTTGAAGCGAAGATTTCCAAGCTCGGTGACGAGATGGCTGGCCTGACCCTGAAGGAAGCCGTGGACCTTGCCGACTACATGAAGGACACCTATGACATCGAACCCGCCGCTGGTGGTGGTGTTGTCATGGCTGGCCCCGCTGGAGGCGGCGGCGACGATGCCGGTGCTGCCGAGCAGACCGAGTTCGACGTCGTCCTGTCATCGGCTGGCGACAAGAAGATCGCGGTCATCAAGGTCGTCCGCGAGGCCACTGGCCTGGGCTTGAAGGAAGCCAAGGAACTCGTGGATGCTGCCCCCAAGGCCATCAAGGAGAAGGCCTCGAAGGAAGAAGCAGACGACCTGAAGGCCAAGCTCGAAGAGGCCGGCGGCAACGTCGAGCTCAAGTAGTGCTTATCCACATCGGGCGATCGGTGGACGATCCAGAGCTTCAACTGCTCACAAGTCGCACACCGATCGCTCGAAGTGGTTCCTTCTGCCCCTCGTTTGTTAGGTATTTGTAAGGTTACGCATGAAAACCGGCATTCTTTTTGCTGGCCCCCCTTGAAGGGTCAGTAGGGCCTGCCTTACACTCCGTGGCTCGGCGGCGTAACCGTACAACCTGACTCTTTCTCTTCGACCCACCCGGATGCAGTGGTCCTGGCGAAATGCCCTTTGCCCCTATTGAGGTAACCGCATGACCTCGAGGAATATCCGCGACTTCTCTAAGCGCGGCGACGCGATCCCCGTACCGGAGCTCACACGCGTTCAACAGGATGCGTATGACCGGTTTATTCAGAAAGACAAGGCCCGGGAAGACCGTGTTTCCACGATCGGGCTTGAAAGTCTTCTGAGAGAAGTGTTCCCCATCGAGTCGTATGACGGCACGATGCGTTTGGAATACCTGTATTACGATCTCGACAAGCCTCGGTATACGACTACCGAGTGCAAAGAACTTCGGCTGACCTACGGGATGCCCTTCAGAGTCGCCGTTCGGCTGATTCGCGAAGGCGTCTCGGAGATGGCCGAAGAAGAGATCTATCTTGGCGAGATACCGATCATGCTCGGCGGCGGTGAATTCATCGTCAACGGTGCAGAGCGTGTCATCGTCAGCCAGCTGCACCGTTCCCCTGGTGTGGACTTTGGTATTGCGGCTGACATGGGTGACCGACCCTTGCACAGCGCCCGGATCATTCCGGAGCGAGGTTCTTGGATCGAGCTCGAGGTCACGAAGAAGGATGTGCTGGCGATGCGAATCGACCAGTCTCCCAAGATCGCGGCCACGGTGTTCCTGAGGGCCCTTGAGGAAACCTTCAGCTCCACTGAAAAGATCCTGGAACTCTTCCATGACGTCGTCGATGTCAAGGTCGAGAACCTGACCCCGGAGCATTACTCCGCTGAACAGGTCGTCAACGAAGAAGGCGAAGAAATCTGCCGGGTCGGTGCCCCCATTGGGGACGCCATCGACGCTATTCAGTCTTCCTCGATCAAGAAGCTGCGGGTTGTGCAGGATCCGGGAGATCCGTTGATCCTGAATACCCTCGCCATGGAACGGCTGGACTTCGATGCGAACTCCACCGAGCACGAAGCGGCCCTCCTTCGGATTTATGGTCGCCTCCGCCCAGGCAACCCACCACAGATCGATAAGGCCAAGGCACTCTTCAAAGAGAAGTTCTTCGACGAGAATCGCTACCGCCTCGGCAAGGTCGGTCGCTTCCGCATCAACCGGAAGTTCGACATGGACGTGCCTGAGGATGTGATGCATATTCGTGCTGAAGATTTCCTGGCGGTCATTCGTTACATGCTTGACCTTCGTGCCAAGCGAAACAAGGCCCACATTGATGACATCGATCACCTGGGCAACCGTCGCCTGCGTACGCTCGATGAACTCGCTGTTGAGGAAATGCGTAAGGGCTTCCTGAAGCTCCGTCGCACGGTCCAAGAGCGAATGAGCGTCAAGGATCCCAGTGAGCTCAGCAAGATTGCCGACCTGGTGAATTCCAAGTCAATCAGCAGTGCCATTGACTTCTTCTTCGGCCGCAGCGAACTTTCACAGGTCGTTGACCAGACCAACCCGCTTTCGATGCTGGTGCACGAGCGACGCCTCTCGGCCCTGGGCCCCGGCGGCCTGAACAGAAAGCGTGCCGGTTTTGAAGTGCGCGATGTTCATATCTCCCACTACGGACGCATCTGCCCGATCGAGACGCCGGAAGGCACCAACATCGGCCTGATCGCCTCGCTGGGTATTTACGCCAAGATCGATGAATACGGTTTCATCCTGACGCCGTACCAAAAAGTCACCAATGGCAAAGTGTCAGGTGAGATTGAGCATCTCAGGGCCGACCAAGAGATGACCTCGGTACTCGCCACCACCGACGTCCTTGATGACAAGGGCGCCATTAGTGATCCCCAAGTCTTGGCTCGCCTCAACGGTGACCTCAGCATGGTCTCCGCGGGCGAGGTGGAGTTCATTGACATCTCACCCAAGCAGATCGTCGGTGTCTCTGCAGCCATGATTCCCTTCCTGGAGCACGATGATGCCAACCGTGCCTTGATGGGATCCAACATGCAGCGACAGGCCGTGCCTCTGCTGCAGGCAGACCCACCCCTGGTCGCTACCGGCATGGAACGTGTGGCCGGCGAATACTCCGGCATGATCATCAAGGCCCGCCGCGGCGGCGAGATTACCTACGTGGACTCGGAGCGAATCATCATCGATAACGCTGATGAGTACACCCTGGAGTCACATCGCCAGCTCAATGAGCGGACATGCCAGAAGCACCGCCCGATCGTGAAGCTTGGCCAAACGGTCGAGGCTGGCCAGATCATTGCAGACGGCGCGTCTACCGAAGACGGACAGCTGGCGATCGGCAAAAATGCCCTGGTCGCTTTCAACACCTTCGACGGCTACAACTTTGAGGATGCCATCGTCATCTCGGAGCGGTTGGTCAAGGACGACGTCTTCACGTCTGTCCATATCGAGTCCTTCGACGTCGAAGTCAGGGACACCAAGCTTGGCCGTGAAGAGTTCACGGATGACATCCCCAACGTCTCCGAGAAGCAACTCAAGAACCTCAATGACACCGGGACCATTCGGTCCGGTGCTCGAGTCGGACCTGGCGACATTCTCGTGGGCAAGGTCAGCCCCAAGAGCAAGTCGGAACTGACACCTGAAGAAAAGCTGCTCCATGCCATATTCGGACGGGCAGGCGAAGACGTCAAGAATGACTCGCTGGATGTGCCTGCCGGAAGCAGCGGCATCGTCGTGAACACGCGTCACTTCAGCCGACGAATGCATCTCAACGATGAGCAGAAAGACAAGCTCAAGGAAGAGATGTCACTCTATGAAGAGGAAATGAATGAGAAGGCCATCGAGCTCTTCAAGCAGATGGTCCAACGCATGAATGAAACTCTCGGGGCCGAGATGGTCGACCCCGCGACTCGCCAGAAGGTCGGTGTTTCGGATATTCCGGAAGTCGTCCTGGAGCAGATCGAAAACTTCGATGAGAAATGGGTCAAGGGCTCCAAGGACTCCAAGGCAGCCGCCATGACGACGCATTCTCAGTTCTGGCCTCGTATCAAGAAGATCGAGGAAGAGAAAGAACGCGTACTCGCTCACAAGAAACGTGGTGACGAACTCCAGAGTGGCGTGCTTGAGATGGTCAAGGTCTACCTCGCGAACCGCCGCCAGATCGCGGTCGGTGACAAGATGGCCGGACGACATGGCAACAAGGGTGTCGTCGCCAGGATTGTCCCCGAAGAGGACATGCCATTCCTTGAGGACGGTACCCCCGTCGACATCCTCTTGAACCCACTGGGTGTTCCCTCCCGCATGAACGTTGGACAGCTCCTTGAGCTGCACCTGGGTTGGGCTGCTGAAGTCTTAGGCTTCCAGGCCGTCACGCCTGCGTTCGATGGTGCGTCGGAAGCCGAGGTACTCGGTTCAATTGACGAAGCCAATACTCACGTACAAAATCGAATCCAGTCCTTCGAGGAAACCGGCCAGCAACCCGGCACAACGAAAGAACTGCTTGCCCGCATCCCCTTCGGAGGCAAGGCACAGCTCTACGACGGACGCACGGGTGAAGCATTCCATCAACCCACTTCCGTGGGTTTCATGTACATGCTCAAACTGCACCACCTCGTGGATGACAAGATCCACGCACGTGCTACAGGCCCCTACAGCCTCATCACTCAACAGCCATTGGGTGGCAAGGCACGCACTGGCGGACAGCGATTTGGCGAGATGGAAGTGTGGGCACTGGAAGGCTATGGGGCCGCCTATGTCCTGCAGGAACTCCTCACCGTCAAGAGTGACGATGTGGAGGGACGAACGAAGATTTACGACTCCATGGTCAAGGGCACAAATACGCTCGAAGCCGGCATGCCGGTCGTCTTCGACGTGTTGTGTCACGAGATCCGTGGTCTTGGAATGAACATCGACTTGGAAAAGCAGCAGACTGAAGGCAGCAGCCTGCTCTGATTCCCGGAGGATCCCCGTGGACCAACGAAGCGGTACGACAGGTCTTTTCCAGCGCTCATCGGATGCCTCTGAAGGTGTATTCGATCGCGTGAACGACTTTGCATCCGTCCGAATCACACTCGCCAGCCCCAACGACATTCGGAGTTGGAGTTTCGGCGAGGTTAAGAAACCCGAGACGATCAACTACCGGACCTATCGTCCTGAGAAGGATGGTCTGTTTTGCGAGCGTATCTTCGGTCCTGAGCGGGACTATGAATGCGGTTGCGGCAAGTACAAGGGCACGAAGTACAAGGGCATCATCTGCGATCGATGCGGTGTAAAGGTGACCCACTCTCGTGTCCGCCGCAAGCGTATGGGCCATATCAACCTGGCTGCGCCCGTTGTCCACATCTGGTTCTTCAAGGCGTTGCCAAGTCGACTGGGCACGCTGCTCCAGATGAAGACTGCTGACCTGGAAAAGGTCATTTACTTCCAGGACTACGTCATCATTGATCCCGGTGACACCGAACTGGAAATGAAACAGGTCATGGACGAGGACGAGTACCGGGCCGCCGTCCAGACGCACGGCTTCGGTTCGTTCAAGGCACTCATGGGTGCAGATGCTGTGACCGAATTGCTCACGAATATCGACCTGCATGCCGTCGCCGCCGAAATTCGTGATGAACTCACGAAAACACGCTCGAAGCAACGCATCAAGGACCTCGCCAAGCGGCTCAAGCTTGTCGAGCAACTCCGCCAGAGTGGGAATGATCCCTCCTGGATGATTCTCGACGTAGTCCCGGTGATCCCACCGGACCTGCGACCACTGGTCCTCCTGGAATCAGGCAACTTCGCCACCTCCGATCTCAATGATCTTTACCGGCGAATTATCAACCGGAATAACCGACTCAAAAAGCTGATGGACCTCAACGCGCCTGAGGTCATCATCCGCAATGAGAAGCGAATGCTGCAGCAGGCCGTCGATGCGCTCTTCGACAATGGTCGCTGCCGCCGCCCCGTTCTCGGTTCAAGCAACCGACCCCTGAAATCGCTGACAGACATGATCAAGGGCAAGCAGGGTCGCTTCCGAGAGAACCTGCTGGGCAAGCGGGTGGACTACTCCGCTCGCTCAGTGATTGTGGTCGGTCCCGAGCTCAAACTGCACCAGTGCGGACTTCCCAAGAAGATCGCCCTGGAGCTCTACCAGCCTTTCATCATCCGGAAGTTGAAGGAACATGGCCTTGCAGACACGATCAAGTCCGCCAAGCGAATGCTGGAACGTCGTGATCCCGAGGTTTGGGATGTCCTGGAACAGGTCATCTACCAGCACCCGGTCCTGTTGAACCGGGCACCCACGCTCCACCGCATGGGTATTCAGGCCTTTGAGCCAGTGCTGGTGGAAGGCAACGCCATCACCCTGCACCCACTGGTCTGCACTGGCTACAACGCAGACTTTGACGGTGACCAGATGGCGGTCCACCTTCCACTTTCGATCGAGGCCCAGGTGGAAGCTCACCTGTTGATGCTCTCTACGCACAACATTTTCTCTCCCGCCAATGGCAACCCAATCGTCTCGCCTTCCCAAGACATCATCATGGGGGTCTACTTCCTGACCTACATGAACGAGGACGATGGTCGCAAGGACCATGAGTTACGGGCCTTCCGTGACGTCTCTGAAGCCTTGCTTGCACTGGACCACGGACAGATTTCACTGCATGAACGAATTGCCGTGCGGTTGACAGCCTTTGATATGGTTGTCACCTCACAGGGTTCCCAACCAGAACCCATGCCAGAGAACCGTCGTCTCATAACGACCGTGGGCCGGCTCCGCTTCAGTTCGATCTTGCCCAAGGGCATGCCCTTCTACAACTTTACGTTGGGTAAGAAGGGTTGCAGCCTGGTCATTGACGACACCTTCAAGTACTGCGGTCGCCCTGCAACATTGACGTTGCTCGATGACCTCAAGGAAATCGGTTTTAAAACCGCAACCTCATCAGGCCTCTCGATCGCTATTACGGATCTCCGTGTTCCCTCTCGCAAACCTGAACTTCTTGATGCGGCCCAATTGAAGGTTGATGGCGTCGAACGCGCCTTCGATGCTGGTGCCATCACCGAGCGAGAGCGGCATAACCAGTTGCTTGACATCTGGGCTCACTGTCGTGAAGAACTGACCCGGGAACTCGTTTCCACGCTCAAGAATGACCGGCGTGACCACACGAATCTGGCCGAGTTGAGCATCGACGCCGCCGAAGGTGACCGATACCTCAACCCCGTCTACCTGATGTCAACCTCGGGTGCTCGTGGCAATGTCAGCCAGATGCAACAGTTGGCAGGCATGCGAGGTCTGATGGCCAAGCCCAGTGGTGAGATTATCGAAACACCCATTCGCGCGAATTTCCGCGAAGGCCTCAACGTGCTGGAGTATTTCTCTTCCACGCACGGTGCCCGAAAGGGATTGGCAGATACG
>JAYZAT010000085.1:0-15096 GCA_036339555.1 Planctomycetota bacterium | reverse complement strand
GTTCACCAGCCATGGCCGAGTGATCCCAGCGAGCAGCGTTGACCAGCAGCAGGTCCTGGTCTCCATCGCCGTCGTAATCGAAGAAGGCCACGCCCGAGCCCATGGTTTCGGGCAGGAGCTTCTCACCTTCCGCTCCGGACTGGTGGCTGAAATCGATGCCAGCCCCGGTCGTCACGTCTGAAAAGGGCACGTTGGGCAGAACGGCCAGGTCCGGCACCAGCTTCTCAGGGGCTGTCACGTCCTTCTGAATCACTTCTTCTTCAGGCGCATCGCCGATCGACAGCAGGAACCAGAGAAGCAACCCGATACCGACCAGGAAGACAACGACCCACAGGGACCAACGGAAGGCGACGCCGATGATCTCGTCGTCCTGGACTTCTTCGTCGAGAAGCGGCTCATCCCTTGGTTCGTCCGGGTTTTCCGGGGCCGCCTCATCCGAGTTGGTCATGGTCGATCGTCCTTCACACCACCGGCCGCAATCGAGGGCTCCGGTGCAACGGACACGGAGGAGGCCGGGGCCGGAGACGTCTCATCATCGGCTGCCGGAGGCACCAGATCGTAGATCACCACTGCCTCGGACGCCCGGTTGGCTGCAGGGTATTGACGTCGTGCTTCGGAGATTGCCTGGTCACGGGCGTTGTCATCAACATTGTACTTGCCATGTTGGGAGGCCTAGCTGGCCGAACGTTCCATGTCATCCAGATCAGCCCAGATTTGCTTGAGGTTGTAATGGGCATCCGCGTTCTCCGGGTCTAAGGCCAAACTGGCCTCGAACACCTCAGTGGCCTCTCGCATGAGTGCCTCGCGACGAGCTCGCTTGGCAGGACCACGTTCCTGCCGTGCACGTTGGTAGAGCGTGTTGCCCAGTTCGTTGAGAACCCGCCAGTCTTCGGAGAAGTCAAAGTTTCGCCCCTTGGCTTGCTCAAACCCTCCTTCGACAACCTGTTGGAAAGAATCTATGGCTTCATCGAGCCGGCCCTTCTGCTTATCAACCAGACCACCAAACCACAGCAGATGCCATTCTCGAGCCGGATGGGTCATCGTGGCCGCCCTGGCAAGTGCCGCCGGTGCATCCTCGGTCACACGTCCCTCCTTGAGATAGACGCGTGCCAAGTTGATAGGCCCTTCCGAGCGACCCAGGGCTTCTACCTGCTTAAAAGCTTCCTCTGCTCCACGGAGTTCTCCGAGATCGCCCTTGCGAAGCAACCCGATGCCGTAGTCATTCCATCTCACCCACTCTGGAATGACTATCTCTTCAGCTGGCACAACTGGAACACCACCCTTAACCGGCAACTCGACGACGTCCTCTGCCAGCACGGTGATTGGCAAATCATTGATCCAGGCCGAATCGTCATGAACGAAGCGCATGTACTCCGTGTCGAACTTTCGGTACTTCAGCGCAGCGTGAATAGTGACCGGTCCAGCGCAATCCTCGGGGACATGGAAGCGATAATGGACGGCATCAGCAGCCCCTGGTGGGATCTGGTGGTTGTAGAGGGATGTGAAGATGTCCTGTGCATTGCGTCGTGAAATCCGATTGCCTTCACGATCGATGACGAAGCTATTGACGAAGTGCGACCAGGGATCTACCCGCCCCTCCTCATCCATATCGCCACTTCGTCCAATGACTTGGTCGCCACATGTAATGGTGACATCCATCCATACTTGGTTGGAATCTGCGGTGCCCTGAGTAAAGACGTGCCCCATCTTGACGGTTCGAATGACCGCTTCAAGCAGGTAGTCCTCGCCAGGATCAAGTTCTGGCAATTCCGGCCGAAGCGGCCCCATGAGCTCGCCATCGATCTCGCCGCCTTTCTTGAGCCCAAAGAGATCCAACCGCATCACACCTTCCAGAAAATCACGGTGCTTCTCAATGGCCTCCTCCGAGCGGGGCATGTTGACCATGACGGGCATCGCCGTATTCGCCGAGGGGAACATGTGATCATGCACGGTCGCCTCGCCGGAATCATCTCGAACCTGGGCCCCGAAATCAGTCGAGGGCATAAGCGGCATATGGCAGTCGTTGCAGTTCACTTCGGCAACCGGCGGGTAATAGAAACTTGTCACGCCGTGCCCGGACACACCGCTGAGCCTGAAGGCATCCAGATGATTTTGTCCGCGTAGCCACTTGTAATCATTCAACTCTGGCGGGAGATGCACCTTGTGACAGGTTCCGCAGAAATCCTCCGTGCGGTGCAAGGGCTTCATAAACGTTTTCTTATGGAACTCGGGCTTGGCCTTCACCAACTGACGATTGACCCATGAGAGCACAGGATCATCACTGAAAGCAAAGGGATAGTGCTGTGGCTCATCGATCGTGTAGTCGGCATTACCCCGTGGAGTATTCACATGGCTGATGACATGACAGACCGTACACGTGATCCCTGCATGCGCGGTTGGATCCCCTTCCATGTCGTACTCAGGATCGTTGAAGGCGCCACTGAAGAAGGGGACTGGATCATGACAACCAGCACAGAATCGTGATGCGTTGACATCACCATCACGCTCCATGCCTACGTCCCGTGTTTCGGTGACTGATGCCAGATAGGCGGGATTGTTGAAGGATGAGAACTTGTGAACGGAATGCATCCACGAATCGTGGATATCGGCATGGCACTCCAGGCAGTATTCATCGTTCTGCAAGACCTCGGCCCGGATGAAGTCGCCAGAAACGGTTCGGGCCAGGGAGGGAAAGAAGTACTGATCCCCCTCTGGATTGCCTTCGATGTTCCACTGGCGTGGATCCTGGGACTGAAGCAACACCATGACCAGCGCGAAGACCCCCGCCACGGCAGCCCACCCCATGCCGACCCCCCATCTGATTCGTCGCCCTGCAAGGCGATGCAGGATGAACAACCAGATCACGACCAGCGGGATGATCACGTGAATCCACCAGATGATCGAGCGAGCCGTCTGGTCCCGGATATCAATAAACCCCTCTATCCGCATCAGGACAATCCCGGTTACCAACAGGACGATCGCGCAAACGAATAGGGCATACCCCACCCGAACTGCCCGGCGATTGGGGCGGTTGTGAGCGTTGCGTATATGCGTCGCTCCAAAGATGATGAAGGGCACCAGCAGGATCAGACCCAGCACCAGGTGGGCCAGGAACATGGTCAGGTAGAACCAGTTCTCGTAGGTCTCCTGGGTGGCCAAGCCCATGATTCGGATAGCTACCAGGTAGACGGAGTTGACCACCAGCAGGGCGAAGAGGGCGAAGATGCCTATCAGCAGGATCTTCAGCCGAGGGCCCACAACGGGGCGATATCGCCGCCTGGGAGGGCTCCCAGCAGGTACGTTCTTGGGTTTGTTTTCCATACTGGGCATGTGCCGAGACCCCTATCGGCTGCCGGTGGGTATCAAAGCCGTTTATTCAGCGATCATTCACCCTGATACGCATTTTCTCAATGAATAAAATGAGTTTATGCATTGAAATATCATACTCCCGTCATGGCCTCAGGTCGCTTCTTCCCGCGATCTTGGCCAATTCAGCCTGTAGACGCCTCACGTGGCCTGAAATGGCAGTGGCTACGAATACGGTGTCCCTGCCAGCCACCGTTCCAAGGATGGAAGCCAGCCCCAGGGCATCAATCTCAGCAGCCAGGATCCCGGCATAGCCAGGGGTCGTGCGAAGGACCAACAAGGAGTCCGCTGGCTGCATGCCTACCAGGTGGCTCTTGAGCAGGCTCCCCAGCCGCTTTCGGGCCCCTCGGTCCAAGTCGGTGGATTCGGGAGCCACATACCCCTCTGGGCCTTTCACGACCCCAATGGATCTCAAGTCACGCGACAGGGTGGCTTGGGTCAACTCGACACCTTCAGCCGCCAGCAGGTTGAGTAACTCGCCCTGTGAGCGTACCTGGTTACGCCGCAGCACATCCAGGAGTACAGAACGACGATGGTCCTGATCACGCATGACTCGCTCCCATCAGTGCCCCCCCATCCATCGATCGTTGTAATTCTGATGCAGCATCGCTGCCTCTCCCATCGGATCAACCGGCAACGGTTCGATGGTATCGCCATCCTGGGTAAAGAGATCCTTGTCCTTGCACCAACCATCGATCTCCAGAACGAATCGAGACGTCCACCCTGGTTCTCGATTTAATGGCTCGGGAATTGCCGAGAAGGAGCATTCGACTGCTTCCCCTGGACCAAAGATCGCCAGGGCCGCGTCTGTCTTCTCGATCAATGGATGAACATCTCCATGCAGACTGTGCATGCCTCGTTGGAATCGAGTGTCCCAGAGCGGCACACGCTTGGACCAGTCGAATCCGGGTCGCTTCTGCGGGCCATTCCGTCGCTCGGGGTAACCGGCATCAAACAGGTGAGCCGACTGCAGTGGTAATGACTGTTTCACAGCATCCGGACATGGTTCACTGCCAACAACCATGGCTGCATCCCAATAGATCTCCAGATTGCTCGTAATTCGAAGGGCATCCACACCGTCAGGCAGTGACCCGAGTGGCAGGGACATCTGGCGTGGCATGCCTGCTGGATACCCCACCTTGGACGCGACGACTTCCCAGACACCATCCTCACCTCTCGCTTCAATGGTCGGAGGGTCATAGGTCGCACCGGCTTGCCATGCGGCAAAGTTGGTCTGCGAATATGGGTACTCAACCCAACCATCGAGGACCAGGACCGGCGACCCGGGCAACGAATCAAGCGTCTTATCGAAAGACAACTCCAACTGATGAGGTCGCACCAGACGTCCCATGAAACGAACATCATGATCCGTCGGTTCGACGGCCACACCATCGACTTCGAGCAATACAGCCGTGATCTCACCGCTCATGTTGTCCCGGCATCGAGATGGCTTCAGGGCAGTTCGATAGAACACCGGTTCACCCGTTGGCAAGGGTGCTGCCGTGCCCATTCGCTCATCCAGTGTCATGGACCAACCAGGAGGAAGATGCCATTGCACGAGGCGAGCCGCATCCAGGTAGCAGGACTCTTCCATGGGTTCGGCGATCGTGAGCTCATAGTGGCCATCGTGTGACCTGAGTACACCCTCGGGCATCAGGAATCGTTCCCAGGGGCGAGGCGTGACAACCGTATCTCGCCCGGTTCGAAAACCGATCCCCCCCACACCCAGCAGATCACTGACAAAGATCTGCTCATCACCATCACGTACGAACAGGACAGGACAACTGGAGAGTTGCCTCTGGGTTTCTTCAATAACTGTGGATTCAGAGAGCCCCAGTTCCGTCTGGTAGACGCCATCGGACCACTCAATGGCCAGGAAGTCCAGACTGGGATCAGGCCCAAGCCCAATCGGGACAGGCTGCAGGCTTTGCCCTGGCCCGGAGTCATCTCTCAGCACACGTCCCATGCTCCAACGCGATCCGCTGCGAGCCGAATAACGGGTACCGATACCACTTGCATTGGACCGCATCGACTGGCCTTCATCGTGTTTGCCCGTGAAGGACACGGCCACGAAGGGATAGCGACCAGGCCCTGGATTTTCCGCACTGATGACGAGTTCAGCTTCCCCCTGGTGAAGTGTGACGATGGAATACCCCTGGTCGGGCTTCAACAAGACCGGGGCAAAGGTCCGAAGTTCATAATCGATAAAGTCATGACTTTCGACATGCCCCGGAATATCACTAATGATCTCATTGTTGATGTCCTGAGCCAACCAGCCATCACCACTGCTTTGTACCCGCATGAGTCGCCCCGTACCACTCAAGTCAAGCAAAGCCACCTGTGGCCGAGGTTGTTGGATAGGGCCAACAATTTCAGTCGAAGTAATGTCATCGTCATACGAACTCCAGACCTGCCTCGGTAACCAGTCAGCCTCTCGTGACCATTCCAACGACTGGTTATCAACACCCAGGGAGACCAGTTCAATCTGCCCATTGGCATTGATGTCACCCGCTGCAACCGCCGCCATGGGCGTGGCCTTGAACTCCTCGAATCCCTGGGCAGCCTTGTACCGCCAGAGACGATCGTTGACATAGACCTCGTGCGGAGGTTCCTCGTTGATGATGACAAGGTCCAGGTCTCGGTCGTTATCGAGATCCGCCACAACAACTTGTCGTGATGCACGATTTGGGGCAGGAAGGCCCTCATCCTCTCCGATTGATCGCCACGTCCCGTCACGGTTGTTGTTGATCAGGACATTGGGACCATCTGCGTTGACTGCAAAGATGTCGAGATCACCATCATGGTCTGCGTCAAAGATCGCACCATCGACGGTTCGACGAGGCATGCCTTCAGCCGCCTCGATAGCGAGCCCTACCTTCCAGACGCCGTTATCCTGCAACCATAACTGGTTGCCCCCGTCTCGACAGAGGTAGACATCCGGCCAACCATTGGCATCCACATCACCCCAAAGGGCCGTGTTGACATTTGTCACCTGCGCCGGCGGCAGCGTCTCATCCGTCACCCAACCATCGGCCTTGTTCCAGAAGACACGTGACGATGGTGGGCCATCACCCTTCATCAAGCCATTGCAAAACATATCAACTCGGCCGTCTAAATCGATGTCGCATGCCGTAATGGCCGGAGTGTCGACAGCGTGAAGAGCAGAACTGGAAAACACGCTTTCAAGATCGGTCCACAAGGGTCTGCGCACGGGGACACCGCGGGACTCCCCGAGGACAAGAACTTCTGCCTTAGGTCCCATCCTGGTGTATTTGATTTCCGCCAAGCGAGCCCGAGGGTTTTCCGCCAGGGATTGAAAGGTCTTGAGGTAGGCCGCGGCTTCTTCGTTCATTCCCAATCGGCGGGCCGCCTGGGCTGCACCATAGGAGGCGCTACGCAGATATGGATCGATTGCAATGGCTCGCCCGTACCAGTCAATTGCTTCCTCAGCCCGATCCATCTGCAACAGGGTCTGTCCTGTGAAGTAAGCCGCGTAGGCATCCTCCGGATCCTGTTCAGCAACGAAGCGAAATCGCTCATGGGAGGTTGTCGGGTCACCCAAGTTCGTCTCAAGCAAGCCAGTCACATACAGGGCATTGAGATGACCAGGGTTGGTTTGCAGGACCCGCTTGAGGATCTGCAACGCCGCCTGTTCATCCCCTTCCTGCTGGCGATTGAGCTGGGCGATCGCCAGATTGACCTGCAACTGGGGATGACCAGGGTATTGATCCGTCAGGCCATGAAAAACCTGCCAAGCGCCGTCGTAGTCGAAGCTTCCCATCAGCCCGACACCACGGTTGTTCTCCGTAATCGCTTCGGCTGGCAACGATGCCACCTGGCTTGAATCAGAATCAACGTCCTTCTTTCCGCACCCCACCACCAGCAGGGCATACAGCAAGCAGGCCACTGAGATGATTCGCCTCATGGTGATTCCCCTTGAGCATCCTGAATCCGCTGCTTCAGTGATTCGATCGATATGGGATGTTCACGAGCTGGTTTCATGGCACTTCGTGAAGCATAGGGATGTGCCTCCGCCCGGTAGTGAGCCTGCATATCATGTCCGATTCGCCGAGCACGTTCTTCACGCAACGCGCGCACGTCAATGGGGGCCACCACGACCTTCTCACCAGGCCCAGGGTCCACCTGCGCAAGGATGCGCCCGTCGTAGTCCACGACCATGCTGCCACCTGGCCATGAGAAGGGAGGATAACCCTCCATCGATGCACCCTGGTTGGCCGCGACCACGAAGACGCGGTTCTCAATTGCACGCGCGCGGTTGATCACGGTCCACCAATCCATCGGGGGCGTGGCGCCCCACGGATCCATGTACGCCGAGATGCGACAGATGATCTCAGCACCATTAAAAGCAATCTGGCGAATCGACTCTGGAAACAGCCAGTCGTAACACGTCGCCACTCCAATACGCCCGATTTCCGTATCCGCGACGGGAAAATGATCGCCCCCTGGATCAATGTCATGAGGCGAGGCGTGCACTTCCCATGGAATCCAAGGATTAACTTTGCGGTACTTCAACAGAGGCCCCTCTGGACCAACCAGAACGGTCGTGTTGAAGATGATGTCATCTCCCAGGTCGGGATCGACTTCCAGAAAGGAACCGGTCTGGATCCAGCAGCCATGCTTTCGACAGACCCGTGCATAAGCATCGATGTGTTCATTTGGCACTTCGATCGCCAGGTCTCGACGTAGTTTCTCGACCGAATCATGGATGGGGACGGCATGACTGAATTCAGGAAAAACCAGGAGCCTGATGTCGAAGAAGGGCTCGTAGCCAACGATGGTCTGCTCGGCCATCCTGGTCATCCGGCCAGTTCGTTCGCCAAATTGGTCACGATGCCGCGGAGCTTGGAATGCTGTTTGGCACGCTGCGGCATATGGAATGCTGGCCATTGAGGGAATGGTAACGGACCTGGGGACAACCTACGTCGCCCCGGTATTCCTTGCCCGGCACCCAAAGTATGATCTGAGCATGCGTCGAATGGCCTTCCTCCTGCTGTGCAGTGCTTTGTCGATCGGGTGTTCCGACTCGCCCGGGGACCAATCCCCACCGCCTCGCCCGGCGAATCTCGCCGTCATGGATGGAGAGGTTCGCACTTCCGTGGAAGCTCAACTCACCCACATCGAAGCTCACCCCGGCGACGTCGATGCACGAGCCCAACTGGCCCGCCTGTACCAGGCGAATAACCTTCCTGCTGAATCGATTGCAACCTGGGTCCAGGTGCTGGAGCCGAATCCTGACTCCGCAAAGCACTGGTACTTCCTGGCTCTCGCTTACTACCAAAACGGTGACTATGAGGCTGCTCGAGATGCTGCTGCCCGAAGTCGATCGTTGGATCCCCGGCAACCTGCCAGTTGGTGGCGAGCGGCTTTTTGGGAACTGGACATGGGACGTCCCGCTGAAGCAGAAGTCTTGGCCAGGCAAGCTATCCAACTGGATCCAAACAATGCTGGTGGATACGTCGCCTTGTCCCGCGCATTGGTCGCACAGGATCGAACCCAGGAAGCCATCCAGGTCCTCAACCAACTGCGAAACATGGCCTCGCACCCCTACATCCTCTACCTGCTGGGACAGGCCTATCAACGTGCTGGTCAAACTGAACAAGCTGAAGCCTACTTCGCGAATGGCCAAGCCCAGCAGCCCCGTTACCCCGATGCGTGGAACCTTGAAATCATCGCTGCCCAGCGAGGCCTCGATGCAACGCTCGACAGAATTGACCAATTGTGTGAAGACGGTCGATTGGATGAAGCCGCAACAGTCATTGCCCAAGCACGGAAGACCTGGCCCACTGATGTCAACATCCTCCATCGCAGAAGCGAACTCTTTCGCAAACGGGGTAACACCAATCGCTGGATCATGGAACTCAAGAAAGCACTGCGACTCGATCCAGACAATGCGGTTACCCACCTGAACCTGTCCTTGGCATACCTCCAAGACAACAATCAATCACTTTCAATGAACCACGCAATCGCCTCCACAAAAGCGAACCCCATGTTTCCAGACCCCCACCTCCAAATGGGTCGACTCTTCCTACTGAACAACGATCTTCCAAATGCCGTCCAATCACTGGATGAAGCCTTTCGACTTGGCGTCCAGATTCCCCGAGAACGTTTGCAGTACGCTCACGTACTCCTCCGTGTCGGCAGGTTCCAGGAAGCCGAACAGCATGCCCAACAAGTGACAACTGTGGACTCGCAAAATCCCTTGGCCTGGGGCGTGCTTGCTGAAACCAGGTACGCCCAGGGTAAGCACCGAAGTGCGATAGAAGCCCTGCGATTAGGAATACAGGTTGATCCCGGCAACGAGTCCTTGCTCAGGCTCCAAAGGCGTTTCAGCCAACCACCCTCCAGTGGACAAACCCGGCCATGAGAACGCTTGTCCTGCTGCTGTCATCTGTCCTACTACCGCTGTCGTGTGATGATGGTGCTGCCATCGAACCGCCTGTGTCAAAGACAACGGCGTCAGCAGCATCCCCTTGGTTGCAGGATGTTGCGCAAGAGTCTGGCATCGAGTTCACCTGGCACTCCGGTGATTCCGGCGACTACTACATCCCCGAGATCATCGGTGGTGGCGTGGCGATGCTGGACTTTGACAATGATGGCGACCTCGACCTGTACTTTATCCAGGGCGGCAAGGTCGAGGTGGCAATGGAAGATCCCGACGACAATGCCTCGGCCAATCGACTCTATCGCAACGAGGGGAACTGGCGTTTTATCGAAGTTGAAGACGCTGCGGGCGCTGATGATCACGGCTATGGCATGGGTGTGACGACTGGTGATTATGACAACGATGGGGACATCGACCTCTATGTCACGAATGTCGGGCGAAATACATTGCTCAGGAACGAAGGCGGCCACTTCATCGACGTGACTGAGTCTGCTGGCGTCGGTGATACCGCCTGGGGATCCGCCACAGCCTTCCTGGACTACGACGCGGACGGGCACCTTGATCTCTATCTTGGCAACTACCTGGCGTGGTCACCTGAAACGGAAATCACTTGCTACTCCGGCCTCGGCGGGGAAGATTACTGCGCTCCAGGCAACTACCCCTTGGCAACAGCCGACCGCCTGTACCGCAACCGTGGAGATGGCACCTTCGAAGATGTCACTGCATTGGCAGGGATCGATTCCCACAACAGACCAGCCCTTGGGATCGTGGCGGCAGATTTCGATCAAGATGGATGGCTGGATATCTTCATCGCCAATGACGGCAAACCAGACATCCTGTGGCATAACCAGGGAGATGGGCGATTTGTCGACATCGGTCTCCGAGCCGGATGCGCCATCGATGATGATGGCAAGGAGAAGGCCGGCATGGGTGTCGGCACAACAGATATCGATGATGATGGCGACCTGGACTTGGTGGTCTGCAATCTCACCAACGAGTCAGATTCGATGTTTCTCAATGAGGGCTCCTATTTCATCGATACCACCGCCAAGCATGGCGTGAAGATGGCCACCCGCCCGTATACGCGTTTCGGTCTGGGCTGGGTCGACCTTGATAACGACGGCTGGGTGGACCTGTATGAAGCGACTGGTCAGGTGCAGCGGGGTGCCAACACGCCCGGTGATGATCCCTACGCCCAAGAAAATGTCCTGCTCAAGGGCACACCCGGGGGACGATTCGAAAAAGTCGGTGTCCAAGGAGGCACGACGGAAACCATCCGCCTCACAAGTCGAGCCGCCGCCTTCGGAGATCTCGATCAGGACGGGCGGTTGGACATCATCGTGATCAACCGCGACGCCCCAGCCAACGTCTACAAGAACATCGTCGACAAACCTGGCAACTGGTGCCTGCTGAGGGTTCTGGATGAACATGGCCGGGATGCACTGGGTGCTACTGTGTCCGGTAAAGTTGGATCACGTCGGCTGACTCGACCTGTTCAGACTGCCCACAGCTACTTCGCAGCGAATGACCACCGTGTGCATGTCGGCCTGGGCGAAGCCCCCGCCTTCCAGTCAGTCCAGGTCGAATGGCTGGATGGCACCCAAGAACCGTTCGGTGATCTCCCCGCCAACCAGATTCATACCCTGCAGCGAGGTCAAGGGATCGCGTTCGGTGATTACCCGATGCCTTTGGATTGACCAAGACAATGAGGGGGCAAGTTCTCGGACCCTGCTTGCAACAGTCCAGATTCACGGACCCTGGCCACGGTTTTTTTACAACACAAGATGATGTGTGTGGCGAGGTATCACTCCGCCCCCGCTGGTGTCATCTCCCTGGACACGACGCCTCCTGGGCCGAGAGTTGCTTGTTATCCACTCCGAGCGGACGCGGGATCATGCCGAAAGTGTTTCAGCAACCAGGTCCTTGAACCAGGGAGTTGAAATGATGCTGACGAAAACCGGCCTGATCGACCTCATTCACGAGATCAACCCGACTGCCGACCTAGGTTGGCTCGACGAATTCTCCCCAGAGGACCTGGAGAGATATCTGGACCACCTCCAGCACACCCTTGAACCCCGAGGTTCGTCCTGGAAGCGATTAGGAGACACCACCGCTGTGGTATCCCGGAAACCAGCTGCCTGAGGCCTTTCCATCAAATCAACTGGCGACGCACCCGGGATCTCTGGTGGGACCGGGTGTTTCGCCCGTGCACTTGCTCGTGCAAACGAATCTGTTGTTGAGGCTCGCTAGTGCGTGCGCATCCAGGCAATCTTCTGCTTGACGAGGCCTGCCAATTCCGCCAGGAGGCCGGGGGTCGAGATCGACCAAACCCACCACCGTGTCGTAAAGGGTGAACTGCCTAATTCAAGCCCGTCCCGAACACCGCGCTTGAGACGGCGGGTATTGAGTGAAGCGACAAAGTCATTGTCCAGGGACATCGCGAGTTGGACATCCTCAGGTGCGGGAATGACCAACCCCAATGGTTCCCAATCATCAGATGGATCGCGGATCGCCTGCTCATCGAGCAGGTAAGCCAGTGTCCAATGCCAACAGTCTCCATACCATCGACACTGCTCCTGCACGCCTTCGAAACCGTTCATCAACTTACGCAGTTGGTCGAATACCTCTCGTGACTCCTCGACAAGTTCGCGCCGCAAAGCGTCAGGCGTCGGGACATTGAACTCATCGGTCCAGCAGGCTGGCTTCTGGATCTCAGTCATGGGATGCTCCGGTCATAGGGCGGGTAGAATCTCTCAGTTTAGCAGCCAATGGGCACCCTGTCCGTTTGCAAAGGCCCTGGAGGCCACAATCGAGACTCCGGATATCCGATGGGCAATGATGGCGATACCATGCCCACGACTTGGCTCCCCAGGAGGGCCAGATAGAGGGCGAATGTCTCGCCCGGGAGTGGACTACATGAGCGACGCGAATACGACGACGCCCCTCCCAAACCTGGCCACCGCCACCATTCTCATTGTCGATGACAACCAGCAGAACCTGGAATTGATGCAGGCCTACCTCGAAGGGATCGGTTGCCGGATCCTTACGGCCACGGATGGGGATGAGGCCATCGAGATCGTCGAAAAGTCGCCTCCTGATTTGATGCTTTTGGACGTCATGATGCCCAGGGTCTCTGGTTTCCAGGTCTGTGAGAAGCTGAAATCCCAGCCTTCCACCCGGGACATCATCATCATCATGGTGACAGCCCTCAACGAGGTCGGCGATTACGAGCGTGCCAAGGAATGCGGAACCAATGATTTCATTGCCAAGCCCGTCAACAAGCACGAATTGATTACCCGGGTGCGGTCACTCTTGGAGCTGGGCATCCTCAAGCGTCGCTTCGATCAACTCTCAATCGGTGAACACGAAGCCGCCACGGAACGTGGCCTGCTGGACGAAGGCGACAGCATGCTTCCCCCACCTGAAACAGAAGCCTGAGCGGCTCCCTGTCCTGGCATCGTGTTCATCACTCTTCCCAGCGTCCCCCACGCCAGGTTGCCTGATTTGGGTTGATGCTAAAGATCTCGACCACGGGCATAGGATCAATCACAGTCATCGGCGCCCCATGACCAGAGTGCAGGACAACTGACCAAGGCTGTTCAGTGGTGCCCAATAACTCACCTTGGACACGCAGGGTTGACATGATTCCGTCCTCTCCAAGCACCTGCTTGCCTTTGCGGGCTGAGCCAGCCTTGTTCAACATCCACCTCGTGTCACCTGGCAATTTGGGTTCCAATGAGTCCAAGCGATCAGCAACACCCTCTTGTAGAAGCCCATGCTCTATGCCTGACTGATCGCCACGACGCAAAGCAGATAAGACTTCCACGACAGCCAGCACGGTGTCATCGCCTCGATCATCGCCCGTCGCTTCCATCGGAAGCAAGTCAGCCACCTCTCTCCAAGCCCTTAAATTTGCATCCAGTAGTTGCTGCACTGCGACATCATCGACCAGAGGTTGAATTGCCAGCAGAGCGCTCCGGCGGTAACGATTTTGATCAAGATGAGCGGCCAAGGCAAAGAGCCGGATGGCGAGTTGGCGGTCCTGATCTGTTTGAGCTATTTCAGCGATGTCCTCTCCAAGTCGAAAATACGCCTTGGCATCGGATGGACGCAATGCCAGGAGACGATCCTCGAATCTTCCTTCGATACCAGAGGCGCCGAGCAGAACACAGGCCAGGCAGAGAAGACATTTTTGGAGCATCCAAGTCATCCAGTGGACTCCTTCTGGGCCCGAGCTTTCTGCCGATAGACCAGTAGAACGATTCGCCATGTCTCCCCAATCGCTTGCTCGACGATCATGAACTGATCGAGAACATGACTTGCTGCCGACAATTCGAGCAATGCGTCCTCCTCGATCATCTCAATTTCTGTCGCATGGGATGGCATCTTGATTGACCACTCCAGAGTCAACATCTTCAACACGGCCAACGATCGCACCAGGGCCATTTGAACTGAGTCCTCTGCAAGACGAAAACGTAATTCATGTTGCTTGATCACTTCTGTCAGGATTGACAGATCAGATGCTGACATGACTCCTCGTACTCGATTTGCTCGTGCATCTGCAAGTAACGCTAGGGCCTGTGCAGGAAGCATGTCATTCTCGAGTTCCTGGTCCGTCAAGCGACGCACCTCATCAAGAACTGAGTTGACGTACTCGCTTGTCAGTCCATCAATAACCTCGGCATCAGCAGCCCGTAGTTTCATCGCACGGTTCGCAAGAATGCGTCTGATTTCCCAAGACCAACGGGAGGACTGAACATGTGGCAAGGAATGACCGACGATTGCCTCCATGAAATCTGATACGGATTTGGATGGCGTAGTCGGGACCTGATCCAGCAGTGCCAGGATGAACTCAGGATCATTTCGAAAGCGCTGCTCAATAATCTTATGACCGTGCTCCCGGATTCGTTCCGATTCCGCCACGGCTACATTGGCCAGGACGGATGCGTCGTGTGTTGTCAATTCACCAGCTTTGAATTTCAGGAGTTCATCCAAGATCCTGATCTTGTCTTCTCGTGTCCTCGCCTTTGACATCCTGTGTCCCCAGGCCCTCGTCGACATGGGGGGTTCCTGAGAGTCTACGGGCGCATCTTCAGAGGCCTCTTCCGCTTCCAGTTCACGGAGCAGTTTGATGGCCTTTGAAGCATGGCCATCAGCTAAAACCGCGGCTGACTGATTCATCAACCTCATCCGAAGAAGGTGTTGCAACATGGCGACATCGGAACGAGGACGGCTCTGCTCCAAGAGCATGTCCCATTGGTCAAGCCAGTGGCCCGCAACCCCAGCATTAAATCCAGTGGGTACAGGCATCATGCGGCCATAAGTCA
>JAYZAT010000084.1:0-5334 GCA_036339555.1 Planctomycetota bacterium | reverse complement strand
ATCCTGGCTGTGCCAAGTGTGCCACCTGCTTCGGCGATGACACACCCTTCACATTTCTGCCTTGCACCAAACTGGATTCATGCACACACCCCAGGGCAGTGACTGTCAACAAAAGACACAACAGGAAACGCATATTTGTTGTGTTCATGATCCAGGCTGTACGGTCGGAAATTCCTTCAGTTGGAACATATCACTGGGAACATCCTTGAGACGGGTTATCGATTCCACGTTGTAGCGAATTTCTCCCGTATCCTCAGAAAATATCCACCATGTCTTTGGCCACGTAACATCCCCAAACTGCCCCATCTCACCAAGGTGTAATTCCATTGGGTATGGTCCCATGTTCGGGGCGTAGGTCCAGATATTGGCCATGCGCATCGCACCGGTGTCCGGATCAATATGCAGCATGAATGGCTGATCAAAGACTGCGGGTGTTGCTTTTATTTGAATAGTTTCGACCCCATTGACATCACTCCATTCCACGACATCGAGGCTTTCAAAATTCGATTCCCAATTGTCAAACAAGAGCCCCTGTCCCAGCTGAGTCAGTTCTAATTCAGTCCCCTCAAGCCTGCGATCCTCATAGAAGTCACCCACTTCAGCACCGTAGTCACCATTTATGGCAATACTGACATCGCCAAATGGGCCGAATGCCGTGTCATCACGCCAGCGATCCGGACCCATCATCACGAGTTGGAAAGAACCCTCGACACCTGAGGGGGGAACGATCAATTCACCTTGAATTTTCCAGGCCTCTCCAGGACCCAGTTGCGAATTTCCATGGGCATCGCGCAGCGCGATGATTTCTTCCAGGGTGGGCAAGGGCTCAACATCATCATCTGTACTTGTTGGTGCTCCACCCACACGCTTCCCTGGGAACTCCATGCCACTTTGGTAAATAATCAACTCGTCGACTGATCCATCGCCAGTCACTGTGAATGACACAGCCAAACCACCGATATCCCGAAACATCCATTTGCCGTCATCATCCGGCGGCAACAGCTTGAAAGCCATTTGTTTAGGAATGTCGATCACAAGCCAACCATTATCCAACTTAATCTCATCAACCCGGCCCTGAATCATCGCATGGGTTTGCTCATAGGTACCCAGCAGATGTCTTACTTCTGATTCCGTAAGTGGCCCTGGTGGTAATTCTGTGCCTTCCCTGGGAAGCTCAAAGGTCAAACCGCCTTGGTACATCTTCATAAGCGTGATATCACCCGTATCGCCTGAATGAAATGAAACAGCGATGGCATTAGTCATCTTGAACGGCCATTTCTCATCACCTTCTCCAGGTGGGATGAGCTCATAGTCCATCTGCCCTGGAACGTTGATAAACAAGGTGCCTTCCTTGGCCGTAACCTCCATGATGGCATTTTTGAAGGAAGCAAAGTTCGCTGTGTAAGAACCTATGTACTGCTCCAGTTCATCCGTTTCGATAACCTCTTCAGAATCAGCATCTTCTAACAATGCTCGCCACACCATGGATTTACTTGCTTCTTGCATTGCAGTAGGCATCGAATTCATCAAGAGGCAAAAGCCAATGTTTTCTTCTGGCATGAAGGCGACGGTTGAGCTGTATCCATCGATATTGCCACCGTGTTGGATGATTTTTCGCCCGTTCCATTTCTCAAGCATCCAGCCGAGACCGTAATGCATGTCCGGCATCATTTGGACGTGAGGCACATACGTTTCATCAAGGGAATCCCCTGTAATCAAGACACGGTCTTTAACCATGCCGTCATTAAGTTGGAATCGAACCCAACGAGCCATGTCTTCTGGTGTGGAACAGATCGAGCCAGCAGGTGCACATGTCTCAATTTCCCGAAATTGCTGCACATCGAAGGTCTCGGTGTCCGAGTTCCATTTGTAACCAGTGCTCAAACGCTCACTGGAAATCGCACCAGAAGACGTCACCTCAGTTTGATTCATCTCAAGAGGGCTGAGAATCCTTGCCTCAATCAGTTCAGGCCATGGCATTCCAGCAGCTGCTGCTGAGGCCTCACCAGCCCCCAGGTACATCACATTGTTATAAAGAAACGCTTCGCGAAAATCTGCTTGAGGCACGGCCCGGGAGGCCGCTTCAAAAATCTCGTCATTGCTGGCTGGGGCACCGGCCCAAAGCACGCCCATGCGAGGAAAGCCCGTTCGGTGGCAGAGCAGGTCACGAATGGTGGCCTGATCCTCCTCATCATCGGAGCGTATCTGGAGAACCAGTTGCGGCAAGTGCTCTTGAACCGGGTCATCCCAGTCCATCTTTCCATCATCCACAAGCATTCCGATTGCCGTTGAGGTAAAGGCCTTTGTTGATGAGCCGATAGGCAAGAGCGTTTCGACGGTCATGGGCTTCCCGGTAGCGAGATCTTGCTCACCAAATGCCTTCACCAGAACGATCTCGCCATCCTTCACGACACCAAGGGTCATTCCCGGCACGTGATATTCGACACGTGCCTCTTCCATATCGAGGACAAGTTGATCCAAACGTGCCTGCAGATCGTCAGGTGCAATAGTGACCGACAGAAGTGCAAAGACTGGAATGAGTAGTGACATGAGATAACTCCCGAATAAGAAGATCACATAATATCGAAAATCATAAAAGACACGCCGGCGCGCGTTGTGGCGAGCCGGCCTGGGATATCAAGACAAGAGAATAGAAGCTCGATCAGCCTCCGCAACCATAATCATCGAGCACGGACAACAGGTCCTCAACAGCGTATGGATTATCCCAGCCACCGATGACATGCAGGATGTCATCGATATTGGTTTGCCCATCACCATTGTAGTCCCCGACACAGTCATCTTGTTCGCACTCGTCCGGAACACCATTACCATCCGCATCATCGCTGGATCCGTTGGCAATATCACAGGCATCATTGATGCCGTTCTCATTGCAATCTGTGGTCTCAGACCATGGACTCTCCGTTGCCGAGATCTCCAATTGTTGTGAACTCGGCTGGCCGTCCTCGCGAGCCACGACCAAACCTTCCATACTGACGGTGGAATCCGCTCCAAGTGCTGTCACGCGTGCCACTAACACGCCGTATCGGACTTGGCAGTCGTTATTTGTAAACGGTTGAGCATTACCTTGGTCTTCTGTTGGAATGACGTACCACGTTCCGTTGTTGACATCGAGGCCGAGACCGCTTTCAAAGTCAGTCCAGTCAATTCCGATGCTGGCAACGCTGTTGCTACCAAAGGGATTTCCGGTCGCATCCAGAGCACCGATCGTGACACGAGAATCCCACTCGAGATTCGAATCGAATTGATAGTTATTCGGATTAAGATCGGATGACAGTGGACCACCGTTGGGGTTCTGGTAGAACCCACCAGTGCAAACGAGCGTTTTATTTTGGTCTGAATTGCCTGCAACCGCATCCACCCGCCAGCCATCTGGCACGGTGACATACAGATCTAATGTCCAGTTGAATCCAACACCACTTACGAAATTGGTTCCAACAACGGAATAGCCCATGTTCAAGGGCGGAGGTGGCGGACACTCGATACCAGCACATTCGGTTCCATCACCTAAATAGGTGCCTTCGATATTGTCGCAATCCTGTTCCTCCCTGATGCTGCAATCACCATCAATGCAACAGGCACCCTCTGGTGTTACCGCATAGCAGACTTCCTCGCAGAAGGCATCCTGCCAGAATTCGCCACCAGCGTCATAGCACTTGTGCTCGTCTGTTTCGTAGCAATCTCCGGGCGAGAAGCAGCAGGCACCATACGGCGAACCGCAGGGATAGTCATCACAGCTCGTGCCCTCGCCCTGGAAGGAGCCACCCATCCAGTTGCAGTCATCCTCGTAGTCTTCCGAGCAGTCATAGCCTTCGTAACAACATGCCCCGGTCTCACCACAACTGTAACTTGAGCAGTCTGTTCCTGAGCCGCCCCACTCTCCACCCCAGTCGAAACACTCTTGTTGAGTAGTATCTTCACAAGAGCCTGCACCAAGGCAACACGCTGCATAGGGTTCGATGTAACAATCATCGAAACTACACGGATAATCGTCACCGAGATAATCGCCACCGATGGCGTAGCAATCCTTCTCGGTCAGGATGTCACAATCTCCGAAGTCACTCGTACAACAGGCACCATAAGCCGGGTCATAACAGACATCATCACAATCCTGATCCTGGTAAAAATCGCCATTGGCGTCATAGCATTCCTGCTCTTCCGTTTGATCGCAGTAACCATCCCAGTAGCAGCAGGCACCGTAGTAGACAGGACACGCCGAATCACAGTCCTGATCCTGATAGAAGTCACCACCGTTGATCCAGCAGTCATTCTCTTCAAGGTCCTCATAGCAATTACCAGGCCCGAAGCAGCAGGCTCCGTAGTAAGCCGGACAGACCACTTCACAGGATTCGCCGCTGTAGAACTCGCCACCGCTACTCCAGCACTCGTTCTTCTCGGCTTCGTAGCAGTTGCCGGGCTCAAAACAACAGGCACCATAGATGGCAGGACATACGGATTCACACGTTTCATTCTCCGTAAAATCACCGCCGTTGTTCCAACAGTCATCCTGATCGGTTTCATAGCAGTTTCCGAACCAGAAACAGCAGGCTCCATATGGCGGCTCGCAGAATGCCGAATCACAATCCGAACCATCACCCTGATACTCACCACCAGCAAAGTCGCAGATTTCCTCTGAACTGATATTGCAGTCATAGCCAAAACAACAGGCTCCCTCGGACCCCCCATCACTCATACTGATGGTCAGTGTTCCAGGCCCCGTCAAACCATTCCACCCACCAATACGGATGAAGTAGGTCGTTCCACTATCTACATTGATATTGATTTTGGAGTAGTAGTTCTGACAATTGGAATCACCCGAGCCGTCACCATTACAAGCGATCTGGACGATGCTGTTGCAGTCAGGACCTCGGTAAAGAACAAGCGAAGTGTCAAAGGAATTGGCGTCGCATGTTGAAAAGCTTGCCAAACCATTGCCCGGAGCAACCCATCGCATCCAAGCGTCCGGACTGTCCCCCCAGTCAAGGTAGGTATTCGCGCACAGGCTCTCATCTGGCTGACCGTAGCCACTGTCCGTGGCGTTTGAGGTATCGAATGGGTTGCCGCCAATAGAGGCGTTGACCGCATCAAGGCAGGTATCGCCAGGCATCCCACCCTGGCTGGCAAGCATCAGTACGAAGGCAGACAGCAGCGTGGTAGTCATTTGAAATCCCCTCTCTCACGTGGTTCCAGGCTCCAAGATAGCAATCCACCGTCTTGAATTGATCTCAAATCGTTCAATCCGGGATTGGGCACGAGCCATCCCCGCATTCTGGTCTACGAGGGGGTATTGACCTCGCTCGAGAGGACTTAAAAAAG
>JAYZAT010000083.1:0-24623 GCA_036339555.1 Planctomycetota bacterium | reverse complement strand
CAACGGTTCACCACTTGCCACCATGACGGAAGATCCCGCTGAACATGGTTTTCTCTCTGCACGTCACAACGGACAGGTTGTCGCAGCCATGGTTGATGGGAGCACGAGCCTTGAGACGCTCAGTGAACTGGGAGACATGCGTCGCTGGGCTGACCTCGCCTGGAAACGGGACTGGCAACTGGTGGAGTGACCAACGGTGTCACGGGGGACCCCAGGCGGGTTCCATCATCTTGATGTCACGAATGGGTCCACGATGACGCGCAGCATGAAACGATTGCTGGAATCCACCAGCGTTCCGCCTCCCGGTATGTAGGCCAGGTCCAAGATGACCTCCCCGTTGCCAGTAGCTCGAAACCTGAGTTCCTCCAGGGGACGAGTCAGGGGCTTCTCATCAGAGTCCACGAACTGAAAGGTCCGCTGGCCCACAGGTTGCAGGACCTCACTGTCCATGGAACCAACGATGGCCCAGGTCATGCGGTCACGAACGTTCGTAATTAACCGGATAAGCATTTCCTGCCCGGGAACGAGCCTGATCTCGGCCCCGTTGCTTTCCTGACCCACAATAACCAAAGGTGGTGATGACTTATGAGGAGTTGTGGCACATCCAGCAGCGAACAGAAGGCAGACCAAGGTGGTTTGAACTGCACAATGCTTGAAACCAGCTACCAGGGCATGTCTCGTCATAATCACCTCCGGAATTGGATGCTAGCAGGGCACGCACGACCAGGGATCGGACCTACACTTGAGTCATGCGTCTCTGGCGTCTGATCCATGGCCTCCGGATGAACTTTTCATTCCTGCTGCTTGCAGTCCTGATCTGTGAGGGCCTGATTGCCTTGCCAATGATGTTCATCTTCCCGCCTGCCGCCCTACTCATGGTCTTCGTGGGCCTGGGCACCCTGGCCCTCAGCATTATTCTGCAAGGCATGCTCTCCGTGGCCGACAACTCCCTGGCCCGCCTCCTTGGAATCGAGATACCACCCATCGAGGGGGACGAGCCCAGCCCCTGACCGCAGGAACGTGCGTCAGACGTATCATGTCGGACTGCTCCGATCCAGGGCGGTACCAATACATGAAGACCACGATCGCATCCGAACACCAGGCAGCCATCGAAGACATCGTGCAGGAACACGGTGAATCATCGCGTCGTCGAGCCGAAGCGGGCGTCGCCCAGGTCGCCTGTTATTGGCGTACGCAAGACGGTGACCAGGAGGCCATGGCCGCTTTCTGTCGTGACCACTTTGTATCTGATGCGCATGATTGCGCCCGCTTGTTGGATCGCCTTGAGACGGCACTGGGCACGACATCAGGACACCTCAATGAGATCCGGCGAGATCTCCGACGATGGACCGACTTACGCGGTGATGACATGCCAGGAACAGATGACATCCTGGCAACCTTTGATCCGGCACCAGATCTCTCCGAGCAATACTTCGCACAGAAACTCGCCTTCATTGCGATGCTGAATTTCGAACGACCTGATCTTGACACCATGTTGCAAGAAGGGGCCGATTGGGATGCTGATCGTTGGGCAGCCGTACGTGTCGCCAAGTCATTCGGACCCCGAATACCCAAGGAGATTGCCGACGAGGCTCGGGCCGTTGGTCACAGGGCCAACAAGTGGGTGGCGGAGTTTCATGTACCCGTTGGCAACATGGTTGATGAGCATGGCAAGTCCTGGTTCGAACCAGAACGCAAGCTCCTGGCGCATTGGCTTATTCGCGAAGCACTGAAGTCGTTGTACGGGGAGCCTGATGGGCTGCCTGGTCAGCGGGCACTTTTACACGTCATGGGACGCCATATCGATGGCAGCATTCCACGAGCAGTGATGGATGGTTCAGCTTCCGGCCCCTGGGATCCACGAAACAACACGATCGGCAGTCGGCAAACCAATGACTTCGTTGGCAACACCCGCTACGAACGATGGCTTGAGCAATTCCACCTCGCCCAACGAATCGACGAGCACTGTCCCGAGTACCCAAGTGCCCTGGCCCGCAAATTCCAATGGCATCGTGAAATTCCCGAGGCAGAGGTCGAAAGCCTCTTGGAGCAACTCCTGGCCTCACCTGTGCGGAGCCAACTGGCCAAGCTGATGGAATCGCGGCTCGGTCGCCCCCTGGAAGCCCACGACATCTACTACGAGGATCTCTTCGAATCACGGCCACAGGACGAAATGAACGCCCTGGTTAGTCGGCGCTTCGCAGATCACCACGACTTCCAAGCCAAGCTCACAACGTTGCTCTGTGAATTGGGCTACCCAGATGAACAAGCCCATTTCCTCAGCAACAATGTCCAGGTCGAGATTGCCCGAGGATCCGGCCATGCCATGCGTCCGGGTATGCCCGAGTATTCCGCATGGCTTCGAACCAGCAGCCTCGAGCATGAACTGGGCTGGGCTGGATTTGATACGGCGATGCATGAATTGGGCCACAACCTCGAACAAGTCATCTCGACGCACTTCGTCCCGAGACCAGCCTTGCGTGGTGTCCCCAACACGGCCTGTACCGAAGCCTTCGCATTCTTGTATCAGTCACTGGGATCCCAAGCCTTAAACATCGAACCTGATCCCGAGGCACCCGATCCCTTCCACATCGACAGCATTCAATGCATGCTGGCGTCTTGCCAGATGGCAGGTCCCTCGCTGGTGGACATCCGCACGTGGCGATGGCTCTATGACCACCCGGATGCGGATGCCTCTTCCTTGCGTGATGCCGTGCTCGGAATCGCTGCCGAACTCTGGAAGGACCATTACGAGCTGTATTTCGGGCCGGACCCCGCCCACGTACTGGCCGCCTATCAGCACATGGTCGCTCACCCGCTGTACTTAGCGGACTACGTCATCGGTCACGTGCAAAGTCACCAGATCCGAACATGCCTCAAGGACCGTGACCTCGCTGCTGAAACACTACGGATTTGCTCGATCGGAAGGCTCACACCAGATCTCTGGATGCGTCGTGCCGTCAGTAAAGGACTGGACGTGGAGCCGCTGGTGGCCGATACATCGGCAGCCCTTGAAGCACTTCAAGCCAAATGAGGATTGTGGAAGGTAGACCAAGTGGCAGCCAAGATGCGTGACATTCTCCTGCTTGAGAACATCCATGTGGAAGCGGAACCGGCCCTCCGCGATGCCGGGTTCAAAATTCGTCGCGAAGGTGGCACGCTTGAGGAGGCCGCCCTCGTCGAAGCCATCGGCCAAAGCGCCATAATCGGGATCCGATCCCGGACTCAAATGACCGAGTCCGTGATCAATGCCGCCCCCAACATCGAGGCGATCGCTTGCTTCTGCATTGGGACCAACCAAGTGGATCTGGCCGCGGCAGCACGCAAGGGTATTGCCGTGTTCAACTCCCCCTTCAGCAATACCCGCAGTGTCGCCGAGATGACCATTGCCGAAATCATTGGTCTTCATCGAGGTTTGTTCGATAAGAACTCGGCCATGCACCAGGGTCAATGGGACAAGTCTGCTATCGACAGCCATGAAGTGCGTGGCCGCACCCTTGGCATCGTCGGCTATGGGCACATCGGATCACAGGTCTCGGTCCTCGCCGAGGCGCTGGGAATGCGCGTGATCTACCACGACATCATTTCCAAGATGGCCATGGGCAATGCCCAGGCCGTGGACTCCCTGAAACGGCTCTTAACCGAATCCGATGTCGTGACCCTCCATGTTCCGGAGACCGCCGATACCCGAAACCTGATTGATAAGAGCGCCATCAAGCGTATGAAGCATGGCGCCATGCTCATCAACAATTCACGTGGTTCCGTCGTCGATCTTGATGCGCTGGCCGAAGCCATTCAATCCGGACAAATCCGTGGCGCGGCTGTTGATGTCTACCCCAGTGAACCTCGATCGGGCAAAGACCAGTTCCAATGTTCCCTCTCGGGATTGCCGGGCGTCATTCTCACGCCTCACATCGGGGGAAGTACCGAGGAAGCCCAGATTGCAATCGCGCGTGAGGTCTCCATGAAGCTCGTCGGTTTCCAGCAGCGCGGTACCACGACCTCTTCCGTGAACGTGCCGGAAGTCGAACTACCCCGCCGACGCGAAGGCCAAGACCGCATCCTGCACTTCCACCACAACGTCCCCGGCGTGCTGAGCACCATGCACGGAATCCTCGCAGAGGGTCATGTCAACATCCATGCGGAGTACCTGCAGAGCACAGGCGAACTCAGCTACGTCATCCTCGACGTGGATCACCTGCAGGATGACACCGTGCTACAGCGTTTCGAAGCCATGAAAGAAACGATCCGGCTCCGCCTGTTGTCTTGAACCATCAGGTTTCCGCGGATTGTTCCAAGGCTTCCACCGAGGGGCACGTACACACCAAGTTCCGATCACCAAACGGGTTGTCGACACGGTCGACCGGAGGCCAGAACTTGCGCGATCGCAACCAGGCAACCGGATAGGCTGCTTGGGTCCGCGTGTATGGGTGTGGCCACTCATCCGCGGTCACGGTTGCCATCGAATGAGGTGCGTTGTGGAGCACGTTGTTCTCCGGGTCCGCTTGTCCCGTTTCAACAGCCCGGATCTCCTCTCGGATTCCAATCATGGCATCACAGAATCGATCCAACTCTGCCTTCGACTCGCTTTCCGTCGGCTCGATCATCAGGGTGCCCGCTACCGGCCAGGACATCGTCGGTGAGTGGAACCCATAGTCCATGAGCCGCTTGGCAACGTCGTCAATTCGGATGCCCACCTTGGCAAACGGACGACAGTCCAGGATGAACTCATGAGCGCAACGTCCATTTTGATTGAGGAAGAGGATGTCGTAATGATCCTTCAGCTGACGAGCCATGTAGTTGGCATTCAGAATGGCAATTTCACTGGCATGCTTCAGTCCCGTATCTCCCATCAGTGCGATATACATCCATGAAATGGGCAAGATGCTCGGGCTACCCCAGGGTGCTGCCGCCAGGGCCTCGATCGCCTCATCCCCAGCCGTTTCAGGGCGCACAACGGGATGGCCCGGTAGATACGGTTTCAGGTGGGAGGCAACCCCGATGGGTCCCATGCCCGGGCCACCACCACCGTGCGGTATACAGAAGGTCTTGTGCAGGTTCAGATGGCAGACGTCGGCGCCGATCTCGGCTGGTCGACAGAGTCCCACCATCGCATTCATATTGGCGCCATCCAGGTAAACCTGTCCACCGGCCTCATGCACCAACTCAGCGATCTCGCGAATGGTGTCCTCGAAGACGCCATGGGTAGAGGGATAGGTCACCATGACCGCCCCAATTCGATCCCCATGTTCTGCAATCTTGGCCCTCAAGTCGTCCAGGCAGATGTCGGCATCAGTGGTCTTGACCGCAACAACCTTGAAACCGGCCGCAATGGCGCTGGCCGGGTTGGTCCCATGCGCAGACGAGGGAATCAGGCAGATGTCTCTGTTCGTGTCGCCACGATGCTCATGCCAGGCTCGGATCACCATGAGACCAGCAAATTCACCCTGGGACCCTGCGTTGGGCTGGAGTGAAATCGCGGAGAACCCGGTGATGTCACACAGCCATGATTCCAACTGGCGGAACAGCTCGAGATAACCCTCGGCCTGATCCAGTGGTGCGAAGGGATGCAAGCGGCTGAACCCCGGCCATGTCACGGGGAGCATCTCGGCTGTGGCATTCAGTTTCATGGTGCAGGATCCCAATGGGATCATCGAGTTAGCAAGTGAAAGGTCACGTTCCTGCAAGCTCGAGATATATCGCAGCATCTCGGTTTCGGAGTGATGTGTATTAAATACGTCATGCTGGAGATACGAAGATGTTCGAAGGAAACGACCCGGCAGAAGATCGCTCCCTTCCAATACAGATTCCAGGTCCACCGAAACCGGCTCGCCTCGATTGAACGCCTCCAGGATCAGTTGAACATCGGCTTCGGTAGTTGTTTCATCGAAGCTCACACCGATGGCGTGGCCATCCTCGTAGCGACGAAGATTGAATCCCCTCGCACTGGCATGGCCCAGGATGCCCTCGATCTCCTCGGGTGCAACATCGACACGCACCGTGTCAAAGAAAGGAACAGCTGCCACCTCGCGGCCACATCGCCGAAGGGCTCCCGCAAAGGCGCGAGCCATCGAAGCCACGCGTGTCCCAATGCGTTGAAGACCCTCTGGTCCGTGATACACCGCATACATCGAGGCCATGATGGCCAAGAGCACCTGCGCGGTGCAGATGTTGCTGGTGGCGCGGTCCCGCTTGATGTGCTGTTCACGGGTCTGGATCGCCATCCGAAGCGCGGGACGATCATGTCGATCGCGGGACACACCGATGATTCGCCCCGGCATCTTTCGAACAAAGGCATCGCGTGTTGCGATGAATGCAGCATGAGGGCCCCCATACCCCATGGGCACACCAAATCGCTGGGACGATCCAATAGCGATATCGGCACCGAGTTCTCCAGGTGGTGTCAGGATCGTGAGGGCGAGCAGATCCGTTGCCATGACCACAAGCGCCTTCTCATCATGCGCTTGTTCGATCCATTGTGACCAGTCATGGACGCGTCCATCCGTATCGGGATATTGAACGAGCACACCGAAGACACCCTTGAAATCGTGCGCCTCGCCGGCATCGATCGATTCAATACGCAGTTCAATGCCAAGCGGTGCCGAACGCCCTCGCAGCACAGCCAAGGTTTGTGGATGACAACGATCCGAGACCAGGAAGACACGGTCATCGGTTCGACACAAGTTGAAGCACATGATCATGGCTTCGGCTGCTGCAGTCGCTTCATCCAAGAGCGAGGCGTTGGCAACCGGAAGCCCGGTGAGGTCGCTGATCATGGTTTGGAAATTGAGCAGGGCCTCGAGGCGGCCCTGTGAAATCTCGGATTGGTACGGGGTGTACTGCGTGTACCACGCAGGGTTTTCAAGCACGTTCCTTTGGACCACCGCTGGAACGATCGTGTCGTAGTAGCCCATGCCAATACAGGAACGCCGAACCTGGTTGCGGTCCGCAAGCGAACGAAGCGACTCCAGGAGATCATGTTCGCCCTGGGGCGGACCCAGGGAAAGAGGTGACTCCGTTCGAATACTGCCTGGAACGGTCTCCGCCAGAAGTCCCTCAACGCTGGCAGCCCCCACCGACTCCAGCATCGCCTCGATATCTTGGATATCCGGGCCGATGTGCCGAGTGGCGAATTGGGGTGCTGGATCAAGCATGTTGATGGTCTGATTTTCTGAAGCGTATGCCGACGTAGACGCCCTGGCAGAGGACGACCTGGATTTGGAAGTCATGGAGGTGGCATTCCGGAGCATGCTCCGGCCTTTTGACAGGGGGTGGACGAATCAAGGGGTATCCGGACTCGAAATCGGGAGCCCGGCCGACACCTCAACTATATTGCTCCGCGCCCCGGGCGGCAATGCCATCCAACACCTCCCTGGGCAGGATCCCTCTCACAGTGAGCCAACCATCGCCGCGACATGGTCGTCTGCTCCACCTTGACGTGTTTCGCGGCGTCGCAGCGATCGCCGTCGTATACGCCCATCTGGCGGAATACGTCTTCTTCCCACACTGGTCACCGGACTGGCAAAACGTCGCCCAGCACCTCGCACCCCAACTTGAATGGGGCCACTACCGAATCGAGCGATGGATGGCTGACATCTTCAGGCGATGGATCGACTTCGGCCGTGTGGGAGTCATCATGTTCTTCGCCCTCAGCGGCTTTGTCATTCATTACAGCATCTCGGAGCGTATGAAACGTCCCCTGGCGACCTTTGCCATTCGGCGATTCCTCCGGGTCTATCCCATCTACTGGACCTCGCTGCTCTTGGCGCTGGTCTTGGCACTAGTGGGCTGGATGCCTTTAGACGTCGGAACCCACTGGGGACAATTCCTTGTCAATACCACCTTGGCCCAGGAGTGGTTTGGTGTGCCCAATGTCCTGGGCGTGTATTGGACTCTTGAGATCGAGGTGCTCTTCTATGTGAGTTGCGCTGTGCTTTTTGCGATGGGCTTGTTGCAAAAACCCGCATGGCGGTTGGCGGCCTCGATGGGTTTCCTTTTCATTGCCCTGATCACGGCCCTGGCTGCCTGGTCTATGGATCGACGACTTCCACTCGCGCCCGGACTGTCACTGGCCATCATGTTCTGGGCAACGCTCTGGCAAGCCTGGATCATCAAAGATGATCGTTACTGTCTACGCTTGGCCCAAATCGGACTACTGATCATGTTGGCCTTGATCCCAGTGATCACGCTGGTGGGTTACAACCCACCCGGTGATGTGCTACTGGGAGGGGAAGGCTGGAACCGATTGGGAACTTATTGGACGGCCTTGCTGCTGTTCGTGTTCCTGACACTGTCATTTCGTGGTCGGACCTGGGGACCCGCCCCGCTGCTCTGGCTGGGAACCATCAGTTACAGCGTCTACCTGTTACACACGCTCGTGATGTATGCCGGTGAAGCAACTGGCGTGATGCAATGGATGAAACGCTATCCACCTACGGTCTACTTCATCTTGGTGATCCTGGTCTCCATTGCGCTTGGGAGTCTGACCTGGTTCCTGGTCGAACGGAGTTGCACCATGCTCGGACGCGTCTGGACTCCCTGGGAACGAAAACCAAAAGTCGCAACCGAAGATCGCACCGATCCTTGATCAAGCCGGGCATTGACTGTGGGAGATCAGGCTGACTCTGGCACCGAGCTGGTGATCTCAAGAACCTCACCGTCTTGCAATCGTGCCATGGGCCCTTCCGGAATTTCAACATCATCAGGGACGTGCAGCAAACGCATACGCTGCTGGAGATCCCCTGGGAGAGTCGACAATTCCGCCCACTTGGCATGCTTGGCCGACTCACCGCACTCGTGCACTACCAAGTCAGCCTCGCCTAACCATTGGGCATGATCGACCAGGAACTCGGTATCACCCGACCACCCGAGGGTCGATGTTCCATCACTGATGAGCATGCCAACAGTCGGAACGGCATGAACGGTCCAACGAACACGGACTTCCAGGTTGGCCACCTTGGTTGATTGCTCGAGCGATAAGAGGCCTGGCTCAAAGAAATCCTTTAACGATGACGTGGGGGTTTCACTGAACAATCGACCATCCATCGAAGGTGCGAGGCGTTCCCACATCCTGGCCATGACTTCCGGTGCTGCCCAAAGCCCTGGGCGACCCTTCTGAGGTGCCTTGTAGCGACGATAGAACGCCAGGGTTTCCAGTCCACCCGCGTGATCGGCATGAAGGTGGGTCATGAGAAGATCGTGAATACAACCAGGATCAATCGTGATCCCAGACACCTCGGATGCCTTGCGATACATGCCTAAAGGCCAGGATGGGCAGTCAATGGCCACGAAGCCCTCGGGCGTCTCAATCAAGGCGCTAGAGCCAAATCGCGTATTGCTGAAAGCATCACCGGTCCCTGTGACGATCACTCTCATGGTTCCCATGCTCCCACAGACCTGGCTCGAATGCCAGATCCCAGTCCAAGACACCGTCCCCGCGGTAATCCACTCACAAACGCGAAGCGGGTAGACTTCGTTCCTAGCAGGTCAACCGGCTCAAGCCAGCAGCTGGTTCCCCGGAGACCCTCGAAATGCCCCGATTGGGTTTCATACCCAGAACACGAGTCGCCATGTTGCTCCTGGCAGCTGCTGCTGCCCTGGTTCCCAATGGCTTGGTCCTGGCACAGGTCCCCAGCCGTGCGGGTGCACCGGGGAACTCCCTGGAAGTCCTCACCCGGCTTGAAGATGCCTTGTCCCGACAGGACATCGAGCAGAGGCTGCGGACCAGTCGAGGACAAACCACTGGCGAACGCTTGACGCTCGATTACGGCGCTTCCCTACGATTCGGCATTGCCGGGATCGATGATGCCTTTGGCGATACCCGAACGCTCCTGCAGTACGAAGCCAACCTCTATCTCTCGGCCAACCTCGACGGTGGCAACACCTTCTTTGGGAACCTCCGGTTCCTGTACAACGACTATCCGCAAGGCGATTCCTTCGACGGAGACGACAGCCAACTCTTGTATCCGATCGGAAACCGATACTGGTACGAGTTCGACATGCGGGCCATGCACCTCGCGGATACCGGGGAACGTCTTCCCTTCAATATCAATGCACGTGTCGGCCGTATGTTCCTCAACTGGAACACGGGAGTCGTCTTCAGCAACGACACCTATGCCTTGCGTTTAATGGCGGATTGGGAACGACTGGAGTTCGTTGGACTCATCGGTAAAACAGCCCGAAGTGGACTCTATGATTTCGACATCTCGCGTCCAAACTATGACGGCGATACCAACCGCCATCTCTTTGGTTTCCGTCTGGATTACGAGATCGCCACCGAGATCAAACCCTTTGTGTCTTACTTCATCCAGCGGGATCACAATCCCGACACCGAATCGCTCGACACGATTTTTGGTCCGATGAACTTTGACTACAACTCACAGTACTTATCGTTCGGCGCCACAGGTTCCGTTGGACCTCAGTTGACCTATTCGCTGGAAATCGTCAACGAGCGTGGCACAACCCTGAGCAGTCCGTTCATCCAACCCGCGACCGCCGTTCCCCAGACGTTGGATTCCATCGATGCATGGGCCGGCGTGCTCAACATCATCTACGCGCTCCGTGACTCGAACCTTACGAACTTCAGTTTCACCGGTGCTTTCGGCACAGGTGATCCGGACCGCCTGACTACCTCGGGAACCTACGGAGGTAATTCAACCGGAACGACCGATCGGTCCTTTAACAGCCTGGGCTACATCTATACGGGCCTCGCCTACGCCCCCGACCTCGCCAACCTCGCCATGTTCCGCCTTGGGGCAAGCACAGCTCTGCCCATCGATGCGAAGAGGCCCGACGCACTGCGAATTGGTGGCGATTTCTTCTTCTACAACAAGATGGACCTGGCCAGTCCCACCAGTGGTATCTCCGGTGACAGTCACTGGATTGGGTTTGAAATGGATCTGCGATTGGACTGGCGAATCACGAGTGATGTGAGTGCCAACATCCGCTACGGCATCTTCTTCCCTGGCAACGGAATCGATCAGCCATTCGATAAGGAACGGCACTTCATCTACGGGGGAGTCAGTTATGCCTTCTGATTGCTTCCGGCATCTTGCAAAGGCCTTACCAATCTGCCTCATCATGATGTTGGCGGGGTGTGATCTCTTGGAACGCACCACCATCCAGGACTCTGCCGTGATGCAGTTTCCAAAGAATGATGAGGACTTCGATTTCTGGGATGCCCTCTCCAAGCAGTCGGTGGTCACGAATAACGACGCCCTGCATGGCCTCTTGTTGCTTGCTGACAGCACCGATGACTGCGAAACCTATGAATGCCGTTATGAAGCTGGTGTTCAAAAGGGCTGGTTCGAAGGGAGCTGGGGCGGCATGCCGCCAGCCGATCAGTCAGCCAAGACAGGTTGGATTGCCGTCGCAGGCTGCAAAATCCTCAAAATCAAGGGAGGCCTCACGATGCAGTTATTCGGGGACTCTCCCCGCTACTGCAGCCGTGAATTGACCTTCATGGGGCTTTTACCGTCGGTCTCCGAGAACGAGGCCCTCACAGGGCTTGAATTCACGGCCTTCGTGGACAATATCGAGGATCGTCAGCGGTTCAATGCGGCCCTCAAGACCCGTGAAGAGCTCAAAAAGCGGCAGAAAGAGATCAAGAGCCAGCAGGAGGCTCAAAGAATCTCGGAAGTCCTCACACCGATGAATGCGAAGCCCGTAGATGGATCGGGGCAATCCGGTGATGTTCCAGCGTCTCCGGATGCGGAAAGCTCCGACTCGACCTCGGACAAACCGTCCGAACCATCTTCCTAGGCAGCCTTCGGGCAGGAGGTCCCCCGGTGAAACGTGGGATCATGAACTCAAGCCTCGTACTCATCGCCGTGCTCATGGCAGCGGCCGCTGCTTCTGCACAGGACGGCACCGTGGCGATCGAGGCGCCTGACCAGAAGCTGGTTCCAGGGCCGATCACACGTGCCACTGAAATCCAGAACCGTCTGGCTTCGCTGAAGGGCGCCATCAAGGATTCCGCCGCCCCACTACCTGATGGTCAGACACGCTCATTGGGTGCCTTGGTCATGCAAGTCCAGGGACGTTGCCAGTGGCGTGTTGATGAGAAGTCGAGTTGGAAGAAAGCAGCCACCAATGACTCGTTGCGACCGGGTGCCTGGATCCGCACCGGTCTCAACTCCATGCTCACCCTGCGATGCGGTCTCAACTCGACCGTGTTGGTCGACAGCAATACCCGGGTGCAGTTGCCACAGCTCATGCAGGATGGTGATGTGCTTCGCACGGTCGTGACCGTCAACCGCGGTCGAGCCGACATCCAGGTCGATCGCGTCGGGCTCATCAACGACTTCTCTGTCCTGACACCGTCGGGATCACTGGCTGTGAAGGGCACCGGCATGGGTGTGCAGTACGACGGGTTCACTGGAACCAGCGTCGTCGGTGCACGCCACAACCGGATGAATGCCATCGAAATGCGCTACTTTGCCAGCGAGGGCTACGCGTGGCTGATGTCGGGTGGGGCCGTCTCGACCCAATCGGTGCCCAACCCGGCCACTGTGGCAGCCCTGGAAACACAACCAACGCCCTCGCTGCAGGCCTACGAAGCCGAGGACCTGGGTGCCTTCGATTCTGCGGCAGACCAAGCTATGTCGGCGACCGATACCGCGACCGCAACAACCCGCATCGTGTTGGCCCAGGAACAGCAGCGTGTGACCAATTCGATCCTGACAGACATCGAGCAGGAAGTCATTGTCGGCATCCTGAGCGATCAACAAGCCCTGCTGCTGGCCGCGGCCCAAGAAGCCCAAGCGGCCGCCTTGAGTGGCCTGATCGAGCAAGAGATCATCGAGGAAATCATCGAGGAGATCATCGAGGAAGAACTCGACGAGATCATTGACGAGATCATCGATGATGGCGGCGATATCCCCGACGATCCGCCTCTTGACGATCCCTTATTTGAATTGGATGGCTACCGAACTTACTTCAACGTCATGAATAGCCCAAGCGATCGTGGGTTCCTGGCGGCCACGCTCGTGCTTGATCTGTGGGATGCCGGTGAACCGCTTGGTGATTTCACCGGTGGAATCCCTGTGGATGTTCCTATTGGAACCGAGTTCGGTGGTCCATCGACACAACCACGTCGTCAGATCCCCCACATCCTCGAGGCAGGTCTGTTTGCAGACTTTGGTGCGAATTCTGGTGCTCGTGACACCATCCCGACGGGTTATGCACCTCTTCCGACCGGTGGCCCGCTGGCAGGGATGTATGCACAGATGCTTCAGCACGGCCGGGATAACCAACAATGGTTCACGACCGGCGGTACAGCGCCCACCGAGGCCGACATGGAAATCATGTTGCAGATCTACGATAACTACCTGCAGGGCAATCCCGGCGTGTTCGTGGGCGCCGCCAACGTCGAGTTGGCTCGTACCCACCTCACTGCGTCACTGCAGGCGTTGTACCAGACCAATACGGCCCCGGGATTCACGCCCTACGGCCAGGCCCTGTTGAACAACTATGTGCCCACGTATGGAACTCCACTGATCAATGGTGGCAGTGGCAACTACTACTTCAACCAGGTCCGCTAAGACGCCTCCCGAGTGGCCTCCTAAAACCGATTCCACCGCCCATGCGGATCCTGCGGGCAGCTTCCTTGGCTGCCGCACAGCCATTTCATGGCTCCTGCCTGTTTTCAGGCCATACTTGAACCGAACGGAAGGCCTCCCCGCACGTACAATCGGAGGCAGGCCACAAGGCCCCTGGAGAGCGGTTCAACGCCATGCGACATCGAGCCAGACACGCCACCTCAGCGACCATCGTCGCCCTGTTCGCCACGACTGCCGTGGCCCAGGACCATGGCCCCAAAGCGGGTTCATTGCCTCCGATCGACCAAGTCGAGGTGGCCCAGTTGCACATGGCTGCCCTTGCGGCTGCCACGGCAACCGGCCCGGTAGAAGTCATCGCAGCGGGATCCACCAAGATCCTGGAAGCCGTGATCTTGGAAGTACGCGGTCGCTGCCAGTGGCGGACGGATGAAGAAGCCCGTTGGCAAAAAGCTGCCATCGACCACCGCTTGAAACCCGGTGCCATGATCCGAACCGGTCTGAAATCACACCTGGCCCTTCGCTGTGGTCCCAATGCCACCATCCTGGTGGACTCCAACTCGCGTGTCATGGTTCCGGCCCTCGCCCAGAATGGTGACACGCTGAGCACGATCGTCCAGGTGGAACGAGGCCGGGCAGACTTCAAGGTCGACCGCGTCGGACTGACCAATGACTTTTCGGTTGTCACACCCAGCGGCGCTTTGTCCGTACGAGGCACGGGCATGGGCGTTTCCTATGACGGCTTCCAAGGCTCCAGTATCTATGGCGCCCGATTCAATTCAATCAACGCCATCGAGATGCGCTATTACGGCAATAAGAGGGTCTGGAGTGTTTCGGGTGGTGGTTCAACTTCCAGCCGAGCCAAGAATCCAACCACGAAAGCCGTGGCCAAGGCTGTCGGTGGTCGCAAGCCGCTGAACAAGTCGAATGCTATGGATGCCAAGGGATCCACCAGCAAGGGCGGCCCTCCTCAAAGTGGTGTGGGTGGCGGTCTTCGCGAGACAACTCGACTGGTGCTCGGTGCCGAGCAAGGTTTACGAGCGAGCCAGCGACGCGAGGAATTTGAACAAGTCGGTCGCGAAGCGATCGCCGCCGAACAACTCGCATTGCTGGCAGAACAGCCAGTAGAGCCGCCGCCATACGAGCCGCCAAACGAACCTCCACCGCCACCGCCACCGGATGAGCCACCGCCGCCACCTCCTCCAGCGGATGATCCACCTGCACCGCCGGATGATCCCCCGCCAGTGGACGTCATCGATCTCGATGGTTTCCAGTCCTACTTCCGTGAAGTCGTCTCACCGACCGATCGGGGCATGGTTGCTGCAGCCATCATGTATGACCTGATGCCGTACGGCAGCGGTGAATTCCTACCTGGTGTCCCCAACGCAGCTTCGGATGATGGCCAGGACATATGGTCTGATGGAATCATCTACCGTCAACAGATTCCCACCTTGTTCGAACCGAACATCTACGACCCCGCCGGTGGCACCAATAATCCGCTGGGTGTACGCAATAATCTGCCGAAAGGCGATAATCTTCAGTTCCCCAATAACAATGCCATTAATTACCCGGAGAACTTTCACGAGACCGTTGTGGGTGGGATGTACCAGAGCATTTACGAGTACGGATTCCAACGACACCTCTCCGAATGGCAAAACGGTGACTCCTCGCACGGTCCTATGGATCATGACCTGGATGTCATCCTGCAACACGTTGATCAGTTTGCGGGCCATCCAGCCTTCATGGGTAAGGCGCTAGAGGTCCGGGGAGCCTTCTCCACTGCCGTAGAGCAGGCCATTTACCCCAACAGTTCTGGCTTTGGCCCCTATGGCCAATCCTTGCTGTACCAGCACATGCAGACGGATCTCTGGCCACCACAGCCCTAGTTCCTGCATGACCGTGACCTGACCCCTACACTCCAGACGTGCCACGACACGCTCCTGTACTTGCCGCGTCGCTTCTGGCCGTGCTGGTCGTCCTTCTGCTGGACTTCACCGAAGTCTTCAGAGGTGTCAACGAACGACTGGTCGATACGCAGCAGCGTCTCTTCCCTCGGGATACTGGGCCGTACAACGACAACATCGTCCTGGTGGATATTGATGATGGTTCTATTGATCGACTCGGTCGATGGCCCTGGCCACGCACGAATATTGCAGACGCTGTCACTGAACTGCGCAAGGCTGGGGCCCGCACCATCGCCTTGGATATCGAGTTTTCCAATCCCCAGGAAGTCAGTTGCGATCCCGTCACGGGTGACACGCGTGATGAAGATGCCGCCCTGGCTGCTTCCATCGATAGTTCGACCATCCTCTCGACGGTGCTTGCTGAAGACGAACTGCAACTCCGTTGGAGCGATGCAGGTGGTGAGCCTGAATCCTTGGATCATCTCATCGAGGTCTTATCCAGCGATATCACGATCACTCCCGAGCAATTACCGTCCAACCTCGCATTGAGTCCCAGCGACGAGGCCGCCTTCGCTGCCAACCAGTTATTAATCAAGCGCCGCGCCATTCAGCGGGTATTGGCACGCGATGATCCTCCGTCAAGCCTGGCGGGACTTGAAGTTGCCATTGTTCCATCACGACAATTGCATGGTGTTGATTACCCGGAGCAGCCACTGCTGGAAGCGGCGTGGTACCAGCACGAGGGAATCGCCAGTGCCCAGCCCTTTCTTGCCACGCAGGATGACACAAAACTGGGCTCACCCTCAGACCGTGTCCCACTTCGGAATTTCCTCGATCAGGCCGGTGGCCTTGGGTATGTCAACATCACGCACCGTGGAGTCGATGGCGCCATTCGTTCCATCTACCCGGCACAAGCCATCGAGGGTGGGGAGATGCTGCCCCTGGGCTTAGCAGCGGTAGCCCACTATCGCGGCCTTTCCCCGGATGACATCATCATCGAGGACGACACAGTCGCTATCGGCGAAACGACCCTTCCGCTGAGCCAAGGCAAGATCTGGTTGAACTGGCCCCGCAGTGAAACTGGTTGGCGTTGGCGTGATCTGCACCGACGGACAGAATCAGATCCCGAGTATCGCGGGCACCTCTCCGTGAGCGAGATCATCGAGATCGGGCGTGCCCGTCGAACCCTGGCCAAGCAGCGAGCCGAATTGGCAGATCTCAATCGCGATCTGGTTCGCGTCATTCGCCAGGACCCGGAGGTGAATCTGGATGATTGGCAATCCGAGGCCATCTTGCAGGAGATCCAAGACGAGGTTGACTTCAGCCTGGAGGGCGTGCCACTGGATGCTGAGCCAGAAGACTTCGCTGAGGGTGCGGACGAGGAGTCAATGGAAATGCTCTCCGCCATGCAGCAATGGCGACAACTCGTCCGCACCATCGAAGAAGATGAGGCCCGCCTTGATCGAAGCCTTGAAACGCTCTCCAGCCAGGTCAACGGTGCCTTGGTTTTCATTGGATGGACTGCCACGGGCGCGGCGGCTGACTTTATCAATACAGCCGCTGGTCCACGCACACCAGGCGTGCTGGTGCATGCGACCCTGGCAGACATGGTCCTGCAGGATCGCGGACTTCGACTGGCACCCAACTGGGTGGGGCCACTGGCCGTCCTCGTTCTTGGCATACTCGTGGCGATCCTCGTGGCCACTCTGGGGCCCTGGTGGGCAACCACGCTCTCACTGTTGAGCATCGTGATCTACACAGGTATTGGTGGCGTCCTCGCACTTGCACTGGGCAACATGGTGTTCCCCTTGGCCGCGCCAGTGATCGCGGGTATCGGTGCCTGGGCTTGCGGCACCGGTGTCCAGGCGGCCATGGCTCAACGTGACAAGCGAAGGATCACACGCCAGTTCCGAGCCCGTGTTTCCGAGCAACTCGTTGATGCATTGATCGCCGACCCCGGGGCTATATCCATGACGGGTGTGAGTCGCGAGATGACCATCTTCTTCGCTGACCTCGCGGGTTTCACTCGCATGAGTGAGTCCCTGGGTTCCGAACAGATCGTTCGTATCCTGAACACCTATCTCTCCGCGTTGACCGTTCAATTGGTTGAACACGGTGCGTACGTCAACAAGTTCCTTGGGGATGGTGTCATGGCCTTCTGGTCAGCGTTCCGGGAAGAACCTGCACAAGCACACCTCGCGGCAGGTGCCGCCCTGGCCTGCCAGGAAACCATGAAACAACTCAACGCACTCAATGAGGGTGAACACCAATCGATCGGACTGCGTGTCGGGATCGCCACCGGGCCTGCCATCGTGGGAGACTGTGGTGCACCACCCGACCTGAATGATTACACAGTGATCGGCGACACGGCCAACCTGGCCTCCCGACTCGAGGGGGCCAACAAGCAGTTCGGCACGGGTGTCATGATCAATGATCTGACACACCAGCACATGGCCGATGCCCCGGTTCGATGCCGCTGCATTGGAAACATCCAGGTGGTTGGTCGCCAAACGCCGGTCAAGGCATGGGAAGTCGTCAACCTCGACTTCCCGCAGGATGCCATCGATCATTCTCTGACGCTGGCTGAAGCTATTGAGCGAGGCGATCAAAAGGCGGCACAGGCCACTCTGATTGCATTGAGAGGCATCCCAGGCCAGGAAGCTTTCGTGGATCGCTGGTCTGCCATGGTGGATGGGCCTGCCGATGGATTTGGTGGCCCTCTGCAGCTTGTCGAGAAGTAGCCGCCGGGGCCCTACCATGCTTCTCTCATGACTCAGATTCCGGAAGCCATCCTCTACCGCCTACTCGACGTCAGTCGCCAACTCGGCTCTACGGCCGACTCACGTGCGGTCCAAGTTGGCGTGGTGAATTGCCTGCGTGATGTCCTGGAAGCCGAGCGTGCCACGGTCTTCGAATATGACCAGAACACGGATGAACTGGTCGCCGTCCTCGCCCACGGGCCCGATGGTGGATTAGACGATTCATTCGCCGGCCTGCGTATCCCAGCGGGTGTGGGGCTCGCAGGAACCGTGGCCCGTCAAAGCGAGATGATCAACATTCCCGATGCGTATGCTGATGATCGCTTCAACCAGGACATTGATAAGAAAACAGGCTATCGAACACGTTCCCTGCTCACGGTTCCCATGGTTGGGAGTGATGGCAGCCTGGTTGGAGTTGCCCAGGTACTGAATAAGAAGATAGGCGTCTTCGAGGCCCAGGACGAAGCGATTGCCGCCGCCCTGGCTACTCAATGCGCCGTGGCGATGCGACGTTCACGCTTGATTGAGAATCGTGTTGAACTTGAGAAGGTGCAGCAGGATCTGAAACTTGCACGCGAGATCCAGCAGTCCACGTTCCCGGGTGCCTGCCCAACGCTGGATGGCTACGACTGTGCCGGCTACAGCGAACCCGCCGAGGACACCGGAGGCGACACCTGGGATGCGGTGCCTATTGGTTCAGGCGCTGTCTTCCTGCTTGGTGATGCCACGGGACATGGCGTGGGGCCGGCGATCTCGGTCACCCAAGTTCGTTCGATGCTTCGGATGGCCCTCCTGCTTGGGGCAGATGTGCAAAAGCTCGTTGATCATCTCAATCGACAGCTGTACTCAGATATGCCCCCGTCCCGGTTCGTAACGGCCTGGTTCGGCCTGCTGGATACAACCACCCACCACATTGCTTCGATCGCTGCTGGGCAAGGGCCCCTCATTCACCTGCACGCGGATGGAAAAGCTGATGTTCTGGCAGCCGATGCACCGCCCTTGGGCATCTTGCCGGATCTCCCCCTGGATGATCCGAACATGTTTCAGATGGCACCTGGTGACATGTTCTACGTGGCCAGTGACGGGTACGCAGAAGCCGCCTGCCCGGGCAAGGGAATGTTTGGGACCGATCGAATCATCGACGTCCTGCAATCCAACCGTGATCAGCCCTCCAGTGAGATCATCAAAGCGATCCATGAAGCCGTTGAGACATTCACAGGTGGCTTACCGGCCGATGATGACCGCACCAGCGTGCTGATCCGCCGATTGGCCTGAATCAGGAACCAGCCACAACCGATGGAATCTCCCAGAGTGATCGGAGTATGCTTGAGATCTCCTGATCCTCGTCAACTGATTTCGACGAACTTCGATACGCGAGAGGGTTTCCGTCCGATCTGAAGTGATCGGCCTCCATTGGAACCATGGATAAACTCGAACTCTATCTCGAAATCATCCCCCTGCCCCTCGTGATAGGGGTCGGATTTTTTGCCCTCATGATCTACCTGATCATTCCGGCCGAGACCCGGTTCTTCATGACCTTCGTGATCATGCCTCCCTGGCTGGTCCTGTCACGTTCTATCGACCTCGGTTTCATCGCAGCCTTCACCAAGCTCACGTCAGGATTGCTCTTCCTGTTGATGGGTCTTGCTGCTCTCCTCCGACCCAAGGCCAAGCGATCAGTCCCTGGTATCGCTTGGTTCTACCTCATCGGATCCTTCTACCTACTCATATGCCTGCTGGGTGTTATCGAGATGGTGGACACGATGGCCATCGAAATTCAGTGGATCTTTGCCGTGCTTGCCGGCATTGCTGCCGTCGCTACGCTGACAACCCTGGAAGATGTGCACAAGATGCTTTGGGCACTGGGATTCGGCCTGATTATCGCGACGTGCATTCCGCTGTCAGCAATCATCATTGAACCTGGTTCAGCCTTCAGAATAGGTTTAAACCGGTTTACACCGTGGGGTGCAGCAGCGAATTTGATTGGTTTGCTCTTCGTAGTCGGTGGACCCACCCTGCTCTACATGATCATGTCGGCGCGATCCAACACGATCAAACCAATCCTGATCGGGATGCTTATCGCGAGTATCGGTATGGCCATCCTCACCGGCAGCCGGATGACCGTGTTCTCCCTGTTTGTTTCGCTGGGACTCATGGCGATTCCATTGGTCAAACGACCCGGACTTATGATTTCCGGTGCCTTGGTCGGCGCCATCCTCCTCCCGATATTCCTGGGTGTGAACGAGCAAGCAGCATCACGGCTGGGTGCTCTCAGTTCCTCAGGCAGGGTGGACATCTGGTTGAACTACTTGCAGCTGTCCTTGAGTCGTCCATTGGGTCTCTTCGGAACAGGCGGCTTAAGTGTCTTGTTTGATCCCTCGATCGGCGCCCACCCACACAGTTCATGGGTCGAGATGCTCTACCTTGGAGGATGGCCCTACTTGATCATGATGGCTTTTCCCGCCATCTATGGTTTGCGTTGTGCCTACCAGGTGTGGAGGAACCGGTCGATCTACGCCACTGGAAACCACCAGTTCCTGATTCACGCCCTGGCGGCCTTCATCGCCTCGATCTATTTCCAGAGCCTCTTCAACCAATCGCTCTACTACCCGACCTACACGTTGTCCTTCCTGGGCATCCTGGTGACGGTCCTGTTCATGGCGCTGAAGGCCGAGATGCCCTATCAAAGGGAGGTCTACGAGGACTGGCTCCAGGAGTGGCATGACGAAGAAGACGAGTCCTCCGAAAACTGGGACGAATCGCCCATGCCGGCACCCACCTGATCGAGAACCTGTTTCCAATCAAAATGACAAGGGCCGGCCCCCCCCGGGGACCGGCCCTTTGCCTGAACGGATGGGTTCGGTTCAGCTGCCGTCGGCAACCATGACGTTCTCTGAGCGGTACTCGAGCTCATTCAAGAGTTCGCCGAGGCGTTCGGTGACCGTTGTCGAACCATCCAGATCATCCTTGCCGTGCCAGAACATGAACTCCTCGACACCTTGCTCTCGAATCACTTCGATCTGATCCGCGAGGTCAGCGATCGTGATGAGTTCCTTGTCATGAGCCGAGGCACCGTTGTAGATCTTGAAGGACACGAGGGGCTGGATCTCAAAGGTGGAGCCATCAGTGCGTCGCAGGGAACGTCCAACCTCGATGCCATTGACGGTGTAGGAAGCGATGCGGTCGTAGTTGTTATCCGTGGAACCAAATCGCTGGTAGATGACTGGGCAGATGACGTCGATCTGGTCAAGGAGACCTCGGGCTGCAGCCATTTCGTAGCCGAAGATGCGTTGCTGCTCAGCGTTGCTATCAAGCTTGCCGTGGGAATGGGGCGTGGGGAAACCGTAGATACCGAGCTTGCAGTTGGGGAGCATGTCACGGACGACTGCGATTCGCCTCTTGTACCCGTCCACGATGGCTTCGAACTTCTCAGGGTTGTAGTCCTTGGAGTTGGGGTCGATGAACTTACCCAACTGCTGAGGGTGGTAGGGACGCTCGATATCAATGATGACCATGCCGTCATAGTTGGACATCAGGTCCGTCTTCTTGGAGAGATAGCGACCGAACCGGTACTCGATATCACTGACCGAGGCGTTAAAGAAGTCTTCATCGGTACAGTTATGAGGTGCGTCGACAGCGTAGCCATGCACCATCCAGCAATCGTTCTTGACACCCAGTGCTTCGAGTCCTGCAACATTGCCTGAGAACTTGCTCTGCAGACACGCACGGACACCACTCAAGAGCGTGGCGGGAGCCGGCACGGTCGTGACTGTCCCGTAGTTGGCGAGGACGAAAAGGACGTCGGCCATATCAACCAGTTGGTCACGGTTTGCATCGCCATTGCAATCTGCCGTGTTGCACGAATTGCCATAGTTATTGATGACAACGATGACATCGGAGACGTCCACGAGCCCGTCGTTATTGAGATCGCAATTGGCCATATCACTCTGATCGTTGCTGGAAGCAGCCTGCGAGCTTGAGCTGAAAGTCTTCGTCGAGGAAGCCTTCTTGTTGCTTAAGGACTGGCTGCTTTTTCCGGCTTTGCTGGAGGGCGTGGCGGCGGTAGCAAACTGGGAAAGTGAGGGCAGAACGATAGCGGAGGCCGCAATCATGGCGGTCAATGAGCGTGACATAGTTACTGATTTCCTTGTGCGGGGGTGAGGGAGGCGAGGGGGGTGAGGGAGGTGAGGGTCGAGGCTGGTATGAACACTGGCCTCACCCCCCCCTATGCTGTTCGACCCCCGAATGTGTGAAAGAAGGTGACAACTTCGAGGGTGTGGGGCCTCAGAACGGCGGGAAGTGGTAATGAGGGCGCGTAACGGTGGCGCAGCCCCTTGGGTGTTGCTCATGGGTTCACTCGGTGGAAAGTGGAGATCCGTGCGTGACACGAGCCGGAGCGGATCTGGAGGGAGGTTGTCCCTGTTCGAGGTCCGGTAGATCCGGTCCTTGGAGGGCGGCTCCCAGACAACATCGTGAGAAGAGTCCCGGCAATCCCGCTCTTTCACCTGAGTGGATCACCATCACAACACGTTCAACCCGGCTGTTCTGACTGGTAGGGCCATGAGGCCTGCCGCAGGTTCTTCCAGCTATGCACAAAGGGGTGGCCAGTCCGAGGTGCCTTGTGTTGTCACAGGCGTGCTATCTGAAGAAAAAACCCAATCAACGTCACACAGGCTGGGGCATGTCATGGCCACTGGGAGCGAAGCGATCTATCCTGAACCGGATGACCGATCTCCTACCAAGGGTCCGACGTGTGGTGTTCAAGGCATGGGCTGACAAGCGTGCTGCTCACCAGCCCTTGGCAGGGTCAGCACTATTGGTGCCCCTGCTCACGCTTGGGATGTTCCAGGAGCTTGCTGCCGACAACCCGGAGGCGGACAGCCCCTCTGAACCACCTTCAAAGGCCCCTGCGGAGCAATCTACCGCCCCGGAAACCAGCCAATGGCCCAGCATTTCGCTGGCTCTCCAGGACCGCTACCTGGGCAAGGACCTCAGCAATATTGGTGTCCGAAACGACACCTGGTGCCTCTCCCAGTACGCCCTGGGCACTCCCAAGCAAGTTTCTGACTTGGGAAAGGAGAGTGAAAGTGCCCAGCAATTCGCTATCCAGCAGTTCGTAGACCTGCCAATCGCTGATATTCGAGCCGCCATGGGCCGTTATGTCGCCAATAACCCCCAGCTCACACGCGGGACCACCAACACGATCATCATCGATATCGAGTTCCCGGTTCATCCACGGCAACTTTGGAAACTGATGGGCGGACCAGACCACGACCAGATCACCCCCCTCTTCTCGGATGTCGTACAGGCCTTTGCCCGTCGATTTGCCGTTGTCCGGGAGCACTATCCCAACGCCCAGCTCACGGCCTACGGCTTCGGATCGCCAGATTCCCAGGGCCGAGAGCGTGAAGTCGAAAAAGCCCGTTTAAACGCCGAGATCATGGCCACCAAAATGGGGATTCTGGAGAGCGTAGACGCCATATCCCCCGTGATTTACGAGCGGTTTGGGCCTGCAGAGACTCCCTATAAACACCGAGATCGTGCGACGATCCAGGGCATGAGCAACTCCCTGGCGATCGTTCAGGCCTCTGACCGGCCCCTGGACATCCTGGTCTTGTTGAGCCTCTCGATCTTCAATGGCAGTTCCGAGGTCACGCAAAGGGCTGCGGACCTCCAGGGGCTTGCCGAGCGGCTCGCCCTCCTGGGCAAGCTGGGCGTCAAGCGGGTGATTTTCTGGAATGGAGGTGAGATGCTCGCTCAATCTGTGATTCCGGTCAGTGAGCGACTGGCCCAGCTCCGCATGTTGGAGCAAAAGGATCTCAGGGAGGTCGATTCAAAGGATTCCTCGACTTCAAAGCCGTCTCAACCCACCCAGGACTGATCGGTTCAGGGGTCAGGAATGCCACTTTTTGGCCCTTCCAAGGCGTCTGCAAGATAAATCCTCATAACCCTCACACACCACCCTCCTCACTGGATAGTGGAGGTGCCTGGACAACCAGGGCCTGGATTCGAAGCCTCGGGCATCTCAGAGGGACATCGCCCGACCTCGGCAATCGAATTCCCGCTCGACCAGGTAGGGCGATGGTTCGCCCCTAGTCGTTGCCGGTGGTACGAGGGCACCGCTGGTAACAAGGTCCGCACTGTGAGGGCGGTTCGGACCACCGCGGGATTGGCTACCTGGCCGATCACGCGTGGGGCAGGACGATCCTTTGCCCGTTCCGTGACGGGAACAACGATCCCGCAGGCCACCGCCTGCGGGATCGTGTGCGTTCCCGAGTCATACGGTCCGGCTCGTCAGCGGAACAACGCAATGACTCGGACTCAACACGTGACCAAGCCGTGCAGGAACGGCCACGTGTATCCACCTCTCTCTCAACGCAATCTCATCGCCTTCCAACGACTCC
>JAYZAT010000082.1:0-5539 GCA_036339555.1 Planctomycetota bacterium | reverse complement strand
ACTGTATCGTCATCATCTTGATGCTTGGTGAGCAAGGGCAGACGCATCTTGTTCTTGCCGGGCTCTTGATATTTGGAATCCCTATCGTCGATACGATCTTGGCAATCTGTAGACGCAAGGTCCAAGGGCTGCCCATGTCTGCGCCAGATGCCAGTCATCTTCATCATATTCTTAAGGCAAAACTTGGTGGTGTGAAACAAGCTGTGTTGGCCGTGTATGGCATCGAAGTATGCCTGGCCGCACTCGGGGTTGCGCTCGGCGCGTTAGTCTTGCTGGGAGACCTCAGGGTTCTCATCGTGTATCTCGTCTTCATCACTGTGTATGGATTGATTGGGATCATTGGAATCCGAATGGGACTTTTGCAGAAGCGAGCCAAGTCAATGTCAGCGAAGGTGCCCTGATGGCAGGAGTTCGTCGGATTTTGTTCGTTTGTATGGGAAACATCTGTCGAAGCCCCATGGGGGAAGCGCTGTTGAAGCATCATGCGACAGAGTTGGGTCTGGATGATGTCCATGTTGATTCAGCAGGAGTGGGGGGATGGCATGCAGGGGAATCGCCTGATCACCGCATGCAACAGACCGCTCGGCAGTATGGCATCATCGTGGAGGGCCAGGCCCGAAAGATCCGTAAGAACGACCTGGTGCAATTTGACCTGATCCTGTGTTCGGACGTCGATATCCTGGACCAGGTCCTGGCACTAGGATCTGATCGATCCCGCACCAAGCTCATGTTGGATTACCACCCTGAGCGTGCTGGCGAGGATGTTCCGGATCCCTATTACGGTGGATCGGATGGATTCAAGGATGTCTTCGAGATGTTGAATGAAGCGTGTCGGTCCCTGGTCGAGACCATTCGGTCCGGACATCTGTGAACGTTCCCGACGCGATTCGTGAAGCTCTGCGCTGTCTGGATATCACCAATCCGATCACGGACTGCGACCATCTCTCCGGTGGATGCATTCATGATGTTCGTCGCATTCAATTCACGGATCGCGATTCACTGGTCGCCAAGTCATCCAATCGTGCGGAGGGCATAGCGCAACTTCGTTCGGAGCAGGATGGGTTGGCCGCCTTGTCTCGAATAGCTGAACAAGCACTCGTGGTTCCAGAGGTCGTTGGATTTCATCAAACAAAGTCAGGTGCCGTGCTCTTGATGGAATACCTGACGCCTGGAATGGCGGGTCATGAATCCTGGGAAGTCTTTGGTCGAAGCTTGGCGTGCTTACATGAAGTTCGTGTGGGTGAACGCTATGGATTTCAAGAGGACAACTTTATTGGTGGCACACACCAACGGAATGACTGGCATGATGATTGGGTTGATTTCAACCGGAACTGCAGGTTTCAGCCACAGATCTCTTTGGCACAATCGCGTGGCCACGTTTCGAGCAGCCAAGGAGCCCGCCTCGATCAATTGCTGCAATCCCTTTCCGAGTTTCTACCAGCAGGACCACGGCCGTCCTTGTTGCATGGAGATCTGTGGTCAGGCAACATCATGTCGCTATCCGATGGTCGTATGGCGATCATTGACCCTGCCTGCTCTATTGGTGACGGTTGGGCTGACATCGCAATGATGCAGTTATTTGGTGGCGTGCCAACGGCCTGCATCGAGTCTTACGCGACGGCTCGAACGGATGATTCAGAGGTGCCCTCGGAGCGACTTGCTGTTTACCAGCTGTATCACCTGCTGAACCACGTCAATTTATTTGGCACCTCGTACCTGGGTCGTTCGATGCAAATGGTTGAAGCCTTACTACGTGCGTGATGATTCAGCCATGCGTTCGAGCGAACTCATTCATGAACTCGGCAAGCCGTTGGCAGCCTGATTCAGGAAATGCGTTATAGACCGAGGCACGCAGTCCTCCGACGCTTCGATGCCCCTTGAGATTGGCCATATCGTGGGCCGAGGCTTCCTGAATGAAGGCTGCTTCTAGATCTTCGCTGGGACATCGAAAGGTGATATTCATGCGGGAGCGATCTTCGTTTGCCGCATGACCTTGGTAGAAGCCGCCCGAGGCATCGATAGCTCCATAGATGTGGCCCGCTTTGCGTTCGTTCAACGCTTCGATTCCCTGGAGGCCGCCGTTGGATTGAATCCAGGCAAACACTTGGCCAACGAAGTACACCGCAAAGACCGGCGGGGTGTTGTAACGGGAGCCCTTAGATGCGTGGATGTCGTAGCGCAACATCGTTGGTAAATCCGTAGAAGCCCGTTCGAGGAGACTGCGGCGGATGATGACTAAGGTCACTCCCGCCGGACCAAGATTCTTCTGAGCACCGGCATACACCAAGTCATGGGCATCCCAGTCAATCGGGCGCGAATACATTTCACTGCTCATGTCCGAGATTAGTGAAACGGGCGCTTGGGGTGTTGTAGGCCAACGTGTCCCATAGATTGTGTTGTTTGAGCAGTAGTATCCATACGTGGCGTCGTCATGCCATGCAAGTTGATCAGGAGTCGGAAGACTGCGGAACTGGTTGTCGCCGCCATCCCAAATCACGTTGATCGTGCCAAACCGACGCGCTTCTTCAATGGCCTTGTCCGACCAGGCACCTGTATTCACATAATCAGCCTGACGATCAGATCCGAGGAAGGCCATGGGAATCATCGAGAACTGCAATGAGGCACCACCCTGGAGGTAGAGAATCTCAAAATCATCAGGGATGTTGCCAACTTCACGGCACAAGGCATCAGTGCGATCAAAGACAGCCGTGATGGCCTTGCCGCGATGACTATGTTCCAGCAAACCGATTCCCGTACCGTCAAGATCCCACAGGTCTTCTTGGGCCTGCCGAATCACAGGTTCAGGCAGGACGGCGGGTCCGGCTGAAAAGTTCAGTGTTCGGCTGGTAGTCGTAGAAGTCATGAGCCCTCTCCAGTCGGCTGCGAGTCCTGAATAGAAGTGCGTGTCACGCTAATCACATGTTCATGGGCCCGGATGGCTGTCAGGGAAGCATCATCAATCGAGCGATCTACTTGGATTCGTGCACACGCTGCAACGGCATCTGCGTAGATCACGTTTTCCATCTCCTCGACATTGGTTCCGCCACGTCCGAGGACCTCGAAGACATGCGCCAGGACGCCAGGTTTATTGAGGTGACGCACGGATAGCAGTTCGGAAGCAGACGTCCGTGTTGCGAGGTTGACGCAATTGGGGACTTCGCCGCTTTCAAGCCATGTTCGAACGATTCGGACAACTTCAGCAGCAATTGCTTCCTGGGCTTGTGCCGTACTTGCGCCGATGTGGTGAGTTCCATAGACGCCAGCCTCATGAACAATTGAATCAGTGAAGCTTGAATCGCCGGAACCAGGTTCCTCGGCAAACACATCAAGGCCAGCACGGACGTTGTTCTTTTGGATTGCCGACTTGAGGGCATCTTGATCAATGACGCTGCCCCGACTGGTATTGACGACAATGGCACCAGGTCGGAGGGCTTCGCAAAAAGATCTATCGATGATGTGCTTCGTCTCGTTATTGGAAGCGATGTTGATGGAGATAACATCAGACATCCGTGCCAGGTTAATGAGCTCTTCACAACAACCAATTCCAAGTTGGTCGGCGGTTTCACCGGTCAAGTTTCGAGACCAGGCGACGACTTTCATGCCAAAGGCCTGGCCACGGCTGGCGATGGCAAGACCGATACGCCCAAGCCCAACGATGCCCAGTGTTCTTCCATAGAGGCCAGCGGCCTTGGCGTATTCCTTCTTTTTCCAGGTTCCAGCTCGGAGATCGATGACTTGGTCGGGAATGCGACGGTCGCAGCCCAGGATGAGACCCCAGGCGAGCTCGGCAACAGCCAGGGCATTCATGCCAGGGCAATTCGCCACCGAGATGCCCTGTGAAGAGGCGGCTGTGATATCGATTGTGTCATAGCCCGCACCAGCACGGACGATCAGGCTTAACCGTTCGCCTGCGGCGATGGCATCGGCATCCACCCGGGTCGATCTGACAATCAATACTTGCGGATCCTGATCACGAATAGCAGCCAGGAGTGTCTCGCCTTGCAACGTTGGATCCACGTGCACGTGGCAACCTAATTGCTCCAGGGCCGCAATACCTGAGGGCTCAAAGGAATCTGCAATCAACAGGGATGGTGAGGCCCCACTTGCAGTCGCTTCTCGTTCGGGCTCATTCCTGGTGGTTGTTGAGGATGTACTCATGGTGTTCTCTGCTCCTGGCGTCATGAACCCGTGGAGAGCACAGTATCGGATGTCTTGATGGAATCCAGCGCGTGCACAAACAAGCCACTTCGAAGCTTCGGTTCGAACCAGGTCGATTTTGGTGGCATGCAGAGTCCGGCGTCTGCAACGTCAAGGAGTTGCTCAATGGTCGTTGCCATGAGCGAAAAAGCAATAGCGTCGCCGTAGGTGTCCACTCGACTCGCCAGTTCTCCGGTGCCGCGAATGCCCCCGACAAAATCGATGTTGGGATCTGTACGTTCATCCACGATGCCGAGGTATGGTTCCAGGATCCGATCGTGTAGGAGCGAAACGTCCAGCGAGGCGATCGGATTCTTCCAATCGATGGAAGTGTGATCAAGATCAAGTCGCATCCAGCGACCATCGAGGTAGATACCGAAACTGCCAGCTCGATCGATTTCCGGATCGGCATCCATGTGTAGTTCGCCCAACGCTCCTAGTTTTTCAATGGCATCAGGACCGGCCAGTGCGCCCTTGGTCTTGACAACCCGGTTATAGGGCAGGATTGTCAGTTGGCTGGCTGGAAACAGAACACTCAAAAACCAGTCCGATTCCATACTGCCATCGACAGAATCCCGTGATTGTTCATCAGCGATGTCACGGGCGGCACGGGCGGCAGAAGCGCTGCGATGATGACCATCAGCAACGTATACCTGTGGAATCTCTTCGAATGCTTGGATATAGGCGTCTGGTTCGGGGATGGACCAGCCGGTATGCGTGACGCCATCGGGTGTTCGGAAGTGGAAGAGGGGCCGCGACGACGAGTCCACGGCGATGAGATGATCGATGGGCTCGTGATCTCGGTAGGTCAAGAACACGGGACCGGTGTTCGCATCGACGGCACGCATGTGCCGCGTTCGATCATCTTCCTTGTCCTGGCGGGTGCGTTCATGCTTTCGAATGACGTTGTCAAGGTAATCCTGGACCCTACAGCAGCACACGATGCCGATCTGGCTTCTGCCATCGAGTGCTTGGCGATACAAGAAGAGCCCTGGATCACGGTCACGGACAAGAACGCCCGTGGATCGCAATCGCTGGAAGTTGCTCGCGGCCATGGCATAGACAGCCTCGTCATGCAGATCCGTGCCCTCAGGCAAGTCGATTTCCGGCCTGATCACGTGCAGGAAGTTGTCCGGTGAATCACCGGCCATGACCCGGGCTTCAGCGGTGTTCATGACGTCATAGGGCGGGGAAGCAATTGCTGCAGCCCGATTGAAGGGAGGGTGTATGGCCTCAAAGGCCTTGATTCTGAGCATCTGGAGACTCTCCCACGGCCCTGTTGGCTTCCTATTTAGGCCGAGAGGGGGATTCTAGCAATGCCATGGGCCCGGGGGGGGTGGGG
>JAYZAT010000081.1:0-33838 GCA_036339555.1 Planctomycetota bacterium | reverse complement strand
TCCGTTGCACGCCCCGTTTTTTTATTCTTGGGAACGCCGTGCGTTCAGCCAGGTCACGGCCCGGCTGATGACTTCCTGGTTGGACATGATGGTCGAATGACCGGCATGAACCTCGGTGTAGTCATCGATCCGATCGTGTCGAGTCTCTTCGACGGCCACGGTCCCGTCGTGGGCATCGTGATCCTCGAAGATCCCGGCTCGTGAAAAGAACCATGATGGTGGGCTGCACCAAGACCAACCACGCGTTCCTGAAATGACCAAGTTGGGTGAGGGAGGATTGGGCCAGGCTTCTGCCTCTGCCAACTCCTCCAGAGCCTGACCAAAGAACCAGCGAAGCAGGCGATGCCGGCGGGCCCAGTCTGCTGCACGTGAGCCACCATTGGGTGGCGCCACCAGGACACAGCCCCGCCAGTCGAAGCGATCCGCCAGATGACGAATAATGATGCCACCCATGGAATGCGTCACGCCAACCAATGGGCGATTGGGAAGATCGGCTTGGATGCGCCGAGCCACCTCCTCCGCTGATTCGGTAATCGAACCTCGTCGACTGGGATAGGTCATGGACCAGGTCTCCCACCCCTCACGTTCAAGGCGGCGTCGCAGTCGGCTCATCGAGCGATGGGTACGTCCAAGTCCATGGAGTAGAACAACCGTGGGTGTCATCTCGCTGCGAGTCTCCCACTTATCCCGGCACCACGTCAAGGTGTTGCCTGCTTGAACCGGGTCTCTCGGCAGCGGATAGACTCTGCAACCAATGGCTGCTTCAGGATCGTCATCCAAAGCCAAGTCCTTCCAGGCACCGCGCGGAACACGAGATTTCTTTCCGCGTGAAATGGCCCTCCGTCGACAGATCGAGACCTGCTGGCGCGATGCTTCAATCAACTGGGGGTTCCAGGAGATCGAGGGACCAACGTTTGAGCACCTCGACCTGTACACAGTCAAATCCGGACCGGGCATCGTTAGTGAACTCTTCAGCTTCGAACGAAGCGGCGGGGATACGACCTACGCCCTGCGGCCGGAATTCACCCCGACACTCGCACGGATGGCCGTTGCCAAGGGCAATGCCCTGCCAGTTCCAACCAAGTGGTTTTCGATTCCTTGTCTGTTCCGGGCGGAACGCCCCCAACGCGGTCGACTCCGTGAACACGTGCAATGGAATGTCGACATCCTGGGCTTGTCGGATGCCGATACCGATGCGGAACTCATCTCGGTTGCTGTTGCTGCGTTGGATCGACTGGGCCTGGATCCCTCCATGGTGCAAGTGAAGTACAGCCATCGTGATGTTGTCGCACGGCTCCTCACAGACCTGGGTGTGACCGCTGAACATCTGCCCGCTGCCTTCGACCTGCTGGATCGACGCGACAAAATGCCCGGGGATGTCTTTACGGAAAAGGCAACAGCCTTTGGCCTGGACGAGAAGGCCGTCTCACGCTTTGACCAACTCGCCCATGCCTGCACGGCACCCGGTGAAGATCCCTCCACCTTGGTGGATGTGCCCGCAGAAGATCTCGATCATCTCACGGCCCTTCACCAAGCCCTGGTGCATCATGGCATCGCAGATTGGTGCCATGTCGACCTTGGAATCGTTCGGGGCCTGGCCTACTACACAGGTACGGTCTTTGAAATCCACGAAACCTCCGGAGCAGAACGAGCCATCGCTGGTGGTGGGCGTTATGACCACCTGGTCGAACTCTTCGGTGGTCCTGCAACACCTGCCTGCGGCTTTGGTATGGGTGATGTCGTCCTCTCCTTGGTCCTTCAAGACCGTGGACTCATCGACCCGGACACCCTGGGCCCATGCCCGGATGCCTTCGTGGTCTGTGTGGATGATGCCGTCAGTGATCATGTCGTACCAACCGTGGCCCGACTGCGCACTGCCGGACTTCACGCCAGGCGGTCATACAAGAGCACACGAAACCTCGGCAAACTCCTGAAGGAAGCAGGCCAACAGAAGGCCCGCATCGCTGTCATCCTCGGTGGCGAACTGCAGGAAGGCATCGTCGCGGTGAAGGACCTGCAAGCCGGTGAACAGCAGGCGGTGCCTCTGGGTGAACTGGAATCCACGGTACTGAAACTCCTGGCGACGCCATGAACGTGTTGATCGTGACCGCTGTCGCCGCCGAAGCCGAGGCCGTCGGGAACCCGGACGGCGCCTGCGTGATTGTCGGCGGAGTCGGACGAACCAACTCGGCATCCGCTACCACGGCCGCGCTGCTGCAACGCGGCCCTTTCACCGCCGTAATCAACGCCGGTATCGCGGGCATCCTTCCGGGTAGTGACCTGGTCATCGGAGACATCCTGGTAGCGGATTGCTGTGTCTATTTAGAAGAAGGAATCGAGACACCCACTGGTTTCCGAGATCTGGATTCGATGGGTTTCCCCCTAGGCGACTTCCCGGGCAACCGGGTACCTGTCGATCCAGCCCTCCTGGCAACCCTGGGCCCTTCGTATCCCACCGGTCCCATTGCAACCGTTGCCACCTGTGCCGGCACCGATGCCAAGGCCCAGGAAGTGACCCAGCGAACAGGGGCCCTGGCAGAGGCCATGGAGGGAGCCTCGGTTGTTCATGCCGCTCGCCTCCAGGGCATTCCCGCCATCGAAGTAAGATCCATGAGCAACACCACCGGTGACCAGGATGCCCAGACCTGGGACTTGGAGGCGGCTCTGAAAGCCCTCAGGGGGGCTGTTCCGGAGATGCTCAAACGGCTCGTGGACTGATCGCGTCGAAAAAAAACTGCCCAATTGACCCGCTCACGCCCCCCAGGCCGCGTGACGTGCGCCGCTTGAGTGATCCCCTGAAAGGGCTGGCTTCAGCCAGGGCTTGTCATCGCCGACCCCCCTTCTGTTCCGACCGATTTTCCGTTCCCCCCCTGCCCCGTGCCGGAGGAGCCATGATGCGCCTGCAACTGAGTCGACCCAGCAGTCGACCAATCGCCATCGACCTTGGATTTTCGGCCACCAGGCTCCTACAGCGTGGTGGTCCCGAGGGGCGTCACGTGATTGCGGCAGACGAGATCCCCGTACCCGATGAGTACGGCGAGGACCAGGTCCGCAGGCTCGCCCACCTCGCTGATGAACTCCCCCGCGTGCTCAAGGAAGGTGCCTTCCGAGGCCGCAAGGTCATCCTTGGAATGCCCGCCTGCGCTACCACGATTCAGCACATGCAGTTGGACACTGCTGAATCCCGTGCACCAGAACTCGCTATTCACACCAAGCTCCAGGGGTGTGAAGGGGAACAGATGGCACGGTGGCTTGACATCACGGAAATTCACCGGAATGGCAAACCCCAACAGGAAATCATCTGCTTGGCATTGCCCCGTGACTTAGTCATGCAACACGTGGACATGCTCCACGGTCTCAAACTTGAAATCATGGGTGTGTACACGCAACCCGTGATGCTGGCAGCTGCCTTCAACCATCTCAACCGCCGGGCCACGGATACAGAGCAGGCTACGTTGTATGTCGATCTTGGTTACGGGGGCACCACGATTGCCATCACACACGGTAAGGAACTGGTCTTCGCTCGACGCATCCCGGTCGGCGGATGGCACTTTGATCGATCCATCTCGCGATCGTTGAACTGTAATATCGCTGCAGCCCGAGCCCATCGCCTGGCGATCACCGCACCCGAATCGAGTCAAAATCAAGACGACTCGAAAACCAAATCAGCCAATGGTCAAAGCGGCGTCGCCATGCTTGATGCTGCCATTCGCCAAGCCAATAGCGGTGCAGAGCGTCGCGTTGGTGCGAACCCACCAGGAATTGCAGGAACCGTCGATGGCGAAGCTGCCCCAGCAGCCGCGATCGATCTCTCCGAGCTTCTTGAAACGCTCGTCGACGAGATTTCCCTGTGCCTTCGTTACCACAAGGGACTCTTCCCACAGAGATCGATTGCCCGTGGAATCTTTGTTGGAGGCGAATCACGCCAGTCCTGGTTGTGTCGACACATTGTTCAAGCAATCCGTCTACCTGGACAAGCTGGCGATCCCTTGTCCCGACTGCATACCGAGGAGACCGCCACCGGCCTGCTGGGTTGGACCAATCGCCCACGACCGGAATGGAGTGTCGCCGCAGGCCTGCTGGAACGCAGCATGGCAAGGAAGGTGAAGGCATGAACGATAGTTTTCTCCCTAACGAGTACACCGAGCAAAGGATCGATCGCCGAACACATGTCATGGCGATGTTCCTCTTCGTTGTCGTGCTCGTAGCCGTCTTCGCAGCCTTCCTTTGGAAGCGAAACGAATGGAAGCAGGTCGAACGTGTTCGGCAGGAAGTCGAGGAACGGTACGAAGCTGCCGGCGCCGAGGTTACCCAATTAATGATGCTCCAGGTCGCTCAACAAGTCACGATCACACGAGCCGAACTGGCCGCCGCTCTGGTCGAAAAGGTGCCTCGGTCCATCCTTCTTGCAGAACTCATCAACCACATGCCCGCTGGACTCGGCCTGCTTGAATTCAAGCTGGAATCCAGTCGCATCGTCGATCCCGAAAAGAACAAGGGCAAGAATTCCAAAGGGCGCAAGCCTCGTACCGGCACGCGGAACCAGAAACAAGATGAACGGCCCGAGGCGCCCCGATATAACACCCGCTTGTCATTGACCGGGTTCGCGCCGACCGACGTTCATGTCTCGGAATTCCTTGCTGCTTTAAACGATCATACGCTTCTTGAGAATGTCAACCTGGTCTCCTCGCAGGAGACCGTGGCTGAGGATCGCACCATTCGGGAATTCAAGCTCACGGCTGTACTCCCTTCGAATGCCGATGTTCGCACCCTCTCGCTCTCCAACACATTGGAAAATGCTTTTCATTCGCGACTGTCCAAGGTCGAGGAGGATCCTGGTGAATAGTCATACACGACAAATCCTGTATGTCCTTGTCTTGCTGGCCGTGCCCATCGCGGCTTGGTACTTCGTCTTCGTTCCTCGAAACGCCGACATCAATCAGACCACCACAGAAATCAAGGAACGCGAGAGCCAACTGAAGATGATTAGCTCGTTCATTGCAACCATGGGCGACCTCCAGAAAGCGGTACTGGAAGGTGAGATGGCCATCGAACGTGTGGAAGCCAAGCTCCCATCCCGTCGTGACGTAGAAAGCATGCTTGAACAACTGTGGCAGGTCGCTCGCCGCAACGAACTGACCGTCAAGTCAGTCAAGACGATGCCAGCCGTTTCTTCGACGGTGTACCGCGAGTTACCTTTGAAAGTTCAGCTTGAAGGTCCCTTCGAAGGCTACTACCGCTTCCTGCTCGAACTTGAGAATCTGCCTCGGATCACCCGGATCTTCAACATGCATCTGAAACGACCCAAGCAGTCCCGCATGAAGGACGATCAACGGCCCGGGGATATCACAGCCGACTTTGAACTCAGCATCTACTTCTCCGATGAAGCCACCTCACTGGCCTTAAACCAGGAGCTGAAGCGATGACACAGTCCTGGGAATCAACACCGTTCGAACAAGAAGAACCGGTCGATGAGATCTTTGACCCCGGTGAATCGCATGACGATGAAACTCCCTCGTTTGCGAAATCCAGTCGGCGTCGACCCGCCATCCTGGTGGTAACTGTATTTGCCGGCGGATTGGCTGCGATCGTGGTCATGAGATCCCTGACAGGGGGACTCGGTCAAGTGATGGCAGACACCGGCATCGAGGAAGCGATGTCTGGATTTCTTGACTTTATGCGAGATGGAGTGGCTGAGCTCAAGCAATCCAAGGGTATCCAGGGCGATCCGTTTGCAGACTTGGTAACCGATCATTATGCCGCCATGCAGGTACCAGCAGACAACCTGCGTAGCAATCCATTCGTGACACCTTGGACGGTTACTACTAACACGAACTTCGCCCCTGAAAACTCCCTGTCCGTTACTCAACGCCGCCGGATCCGTCGTGTTGAATTGGAAGATCTGGGTGAGTCTTGTGACATCCAGTCTGTCATGACTGGTACCAATCCCATTGCAACGATCAACGAGCAGGTTGTGCAAATTGGTGGAGCACTCGACCTGGAAGACCCCGACGCCGTCTGCATCCTGCGAGAAGTCAATGCAGACTCCGTGGTCATCGAAGCAACAGACGACAATATCGGTATGAGTGTGATGTTGACCATCCCGCTTCGCCGGGAATAAACAGGAACATAGACAAATGAGTCCCCGTGACAACGATCTCGACAACCTGATGCGCGAATTGGGCGTCGATGCGCCTCGAACGAGCGATATTGAGCATGCTGACGATCCTTCAGCATCGAATAACGGACTCTCCGCCATCGAGTGTGATCTCGAGCACGTCGACGAAGAGCACCAGGGGAATGGTGCTGTACCGAAGATGTTCCGTCGCAATGATCCCGCCCCTCCGCCGCCTGATATGACTGGCAATGGACTAGGTGAATCCCTTGAGGTTGGAGGTGATGATCTCCAGGCAGATGACGAACGCATTCGTCCCATGGATGCCGTTGAAGAGTTCTGGCGTCCCACCGAAGAGCAGCAGGCTGAGGTTGGGGATCTCCCCAAGCGACTCCTGGACAACGGTGTTGTCGCCCCAGACATCCTCGAAACAGCCAAGCGTGTCCTGGCGCAGTCGCCGGGTCGTGGACTTCCCGAGATCCTCATGGAAATGGGTGAGTCCCAGGAAGGTATCCAGTGTTCTGTCGCCGAGGAATCCGGGTTGGCCTTCGAATCTGTTGACCCTGGAAACGTGAACCGTGAACTGATTGACCGGGTCAGCAGTGAGTTTTGCGAAGCCAATGGCTGCATACCACTCAGACAAGAAGGTAATCGCGTTGTGGTGGGCACGGTACGACCAGACGATGTCTTTGTTCTTGACCAAGTCAAGACAATGCTGGGTGTTGTTGCAGTCAAACATACCTTGGTCACTCCGGCCGATGTTCTTGCTGTAGTGGAGGCCATTGGTGCCGACACGCACGAGGACTATGACGTTCAGGCAATCCTGGCTGATGTTGAAGAGGACGACGTCGAAGTCATCGAACGATCTGAAGAAGATGATGAAGAAGATGCCCAGTCTTCACCGGTTGTTCGGTACGTCAATCACTTGATCCAAACCGCTGTGAAAGAAGGCGCCTCGGATATACACATTGAACCTTCCGAGAAGGCGCTCAAGATCAGGCTCCGCATTGACGGTGTGCTCTACGAGATGATGAACCCACCTCGAAAGATGCTGGCTTCAATCACCTCCCGACTCAAGATCATGGCACATCTGGATATCGCTGAGCGACGTCTTCCCCAGGATGGCCGAATCCGGGTGACTGTCATGGGAAGGCAGTTGGATCTTCGGGTCTCGACCATTCCGACCCCTCATGGCGAGAAGACAGTCATGCGTGTGCTCGACAACCGATCGATCCGCGTCGCGCTCGATGATCTTGGTTTCTCCGAAAACACCCTGGAAGCCTGGCGTCGCCAGATCGAACGCCCTCATGGTGTCATTCTCGTGACCGGACCCACCGGTTCTGGTAAGACAACAACGCTCTACGCGTCTCTGCAGCAGATGGATACCACGCGTCTCAACGTCTCGACAGTTGAAGATCCTGTTGAGTACCAACTCAATGGCATTACCCAGATCCAGACGCATGAACGAATCGATCTCACGTTTGCGGCATCCCTGCGAGCTTTGCTTCGACAGGATCCTGACATCGTCATGGTCGGTGAGATCCGTGACCACGAGACGGCAACCATTGCGATCCAAGCGGCCCTGACAGGCCACCTGGTCCTCTCCACACTCCATACCAATGATGCGCCATCGTCTATCACCCGATTGATCAACATCGGCATTGAGCCTTTCCTGGTATCCGGTGCTGTCAATGGCGTCTTGGCCCAGAGGCTTGTTCGCCGGATCTGTTCAGACTGTCGTTCGGAAATTGAAATCAGCACAGAGGCCCGAGGCGTCTTGGCTGCACATGAGTTGGAATGTGACACGCTCTGGCAGGGCGACGGCTGTAGCAACTGCCGTGAATCAGGCTATGCGGGACGGGTTGGTATCTATGAAATGCTGGAGATTGGCGACACACTTCGGGATAGCATTGCCGCCAGTCCTTCGGTCAATGAATTCAGAAACATGTGCTGCCAACAGGGCATGCAGACCCTCCGGGAGGATGCCCTCCAGAAGATGGCCGAAGGCCGGACCACGCTCCAGGAAGTCCTGCGTGTGACCGACTGTGGCTGAATCAACTGCCCACGGCCATCCCAATGAGGCCCGCGGACACCACGGTCCAGACAATCATGGCACAGATCATCTTGATGGTCGTGCCAAGAATCCGACCCAGTGATGCACCCACGGCTGGCTTTATTGAATCGCTGACTGACTTGGGTGACTCCCCGGATGTCTCGCCAATCACAGCACCGATGAATGTGCCAACGATAGCGCCGATTAGGGTTCCGACAACCGGAATGGGTATCAGGAATGAACCGCCGATGGCACCCGCGAGGCCTCCGATGAAAGCGCCAACCATGCCACGCTTGGTACCCCCACCCGCCTTGGTGCCAACAACGCCTGCCATCGACTCGGCAACCTCACCGAGGATGGCGACCACCAGGCCGATACCCAACGCCCACCAGCCATAGGACGCATGCGTGCTGGCCTCGAACACATAGACATCAAGTAACTGGGCACCCAGGCCAAGAATGAGCATCAACCACGTTCCTGGCAACTGCATGATCACCAGGAAAATGCAACCCAGTCCAAGCAGGATAAATAAGCTGGCGATCAACCAAGTCACGTGTGATCTCCTCGATTCAAGACCATGATGTCCGAGAGTGGTTTGCGATGAATGTCCGGCACAGTCGCATCCTTACCTGGCCAGCCTACCGGTATCAGCATAAAGGGTCGTTCATGATCAGGACGTCCCAGGATCTGCCCAAGGAACCGCATTGGACTCGGCGTATGCGTCAAGGTCGCCAGGCCAGCATGCTGTGCCGCTGCCAACAACATGCCCACTGCAATTCCAACCGATTCGTTCACGTAGTACACCCGATCCGATGGCACATCTTCACGATCATCTTTCATTAACTTGAAGACAACGATCAGCCAGGGCGCCTCCTCCAGAAAGGGCTTATGCTCGTCTGTTCCGATGATTTCGAGATCTCGTAACCAGTCCTCACTGGCACGCTGCGCGTAGAACATCTTCTCTTCGGCTTCTGCCCCTTCTCGGATGGCACGCTTGAGTTCTGGATCACAGATCGCCACGAACCGCCAAGGCTGCTTGTTGGCGCCACTGGGCGCAGTCCCGGCAGCAGCAATCACGGTCTCGATGATCTCCAGAGGAACCTCTCGAGTAGAAAACGAACGAATCGAGCGTCTCTGATTTAAAATTTCCTTGAAGGTGATCACAGCAGACAGCGGATCATCCGGTTTCCAAGACTTGTAAGGCACATGATTGGCACTGCCGTTGGGCATACTGCCAGGATACGGTCTTGAAGGCAGCTATGCTCTGGAACAGGTCTTGGTTACCAGGAGTTCTTCCTTGAACAACTATGCACTTCGCGGCGTTCTGGCACTTGGATTGGTACTTGGCACATGGACTTCCGGCAACGTCACAGCGGATAGCACAGCCGATCTCTATCTCAAAGCTGCCAAGAACTACCAGGATCTCGACCGGAGACTCACGAACAATGACCACATCTCGGTGCAGGCCGAGATCCTCAAGGAGTCCTCACGAATACCAGATGACTATGACGACACGTTCCGGCATTTTGAAGACATCATTGGTCTCATCTCCAGGGCCGCGAAGTCCAACACATGTGATTGGAATCTCGATCTCTCCCAGGGACTCCTCCTCGAACTCCCACACACGCAGGAATTAAACACGTGCCACCGGATCATTCGGCGCGATCTCATGCGACAAATGGTCAAAGCTGACCTCGAGAAAATTGGTGACAGAATGGTCACTGCCTATTCCATCCCCCATCACCTCGGACCAGGCATGTACCTCACGACTCTTGTGGCAGCGAGTCAGGTCAATAATTCCAACTTGTTACTCGACGAAGTGGTGGACCATGGCTTAATCGACCCGATTCAAGCCACGCGAATTCTTGATGCCGTCAACAAGTTTCCCAAGAACGATCCATTCCAACTGCGCGATGCCTTTCGAAATGAGCGTGATCTCATCCTTGCGAGCATTCAAAACTCCTTTGATACCGCAGACCAGGGGGAATGGGACGAGGATGATGTTTACAAATTTGCCATGACCTTCAATATCTCGAATACGAATCTCGAGAAACTCCTGGAAGGAAGAGGAGACTTGCTCCCTGGCCTCAAGCAATACTGGAGAGATGCGATCACCGGCGAAGAATCCAAGACTGATGCTCAACTCGCAGATCATTTCGAAGTTATCGAGACCCAGGCCGCCGAAGGAAAATATGGCGCGTTGACCCAGTTCATGAGTAATGGACCCTCAAATGCCAAGATCATTCGCAAGATGAGTCAGAGTGCTGAGGATCTGAACGAGCGACGGGCGCTCCTCCAGCAGATCGCCAATGGACACGTTGACATCATGAGCCGTGCCAATGCGGCACCCTGGTACGCCAAGGCCATTCGACGATCCGAGGACAGTGAAATTCCGTGGTGGGAAGACGATGAAATACGCCGCGACGTCCTGGCAAATCTTGCCATCGCATCCACCGCAGGTCGGTGTGAGTTTGCCTATCCAAACGATTACTTCGAGCTCAGGGAAGTGGAATTCATGCGGTGGAAAGAGCACGTCATTCCGTGGTGGTTGCCTGCCATGGATGGCTTCATGGCGTATTTCCTACAGGCATCCGACACGGCGCTGGAAACTGGGGACATGGAACAGGCCATCGCCAACCTGCGATCCACGTGCAGGATCATCACACACATGGCCCAAGATCCGGGACTCAGTTCGTCCATCATCGCAGGCAACCGATGCATGAACGTTCTAGACCGCGTTGAGGCCCTGCACTCGGCTGGGCTTGGCCCAAGGCATCGCGGCCAGTTGCTGGACGCTCTGCGAGGCATTCCAACGACTGATCCCTTTGGCCTGGTTACAGCAACCAAGGCCTCACAGCATCGGCTTCAGTACCAGTTGGTACTCCTGCACGCCTCTGGCTCATTACCTGAACTTGAAGCACCTGAAGATCCTGACGATGTCTTGTATGCCATGGCTTGGTTGCAAGACCTCTCCACCTCGATGGAGGTGAATGAGCTGTGGTACTGGCCGCAATATGGAACATGGCCTGATGATCTTCCCGGCGATCCTGCCATGGTCCAGGCCCTTGATTCCGCCGCAATCAAGGCCACGAGCGAGGATGGTCAACGTGCACAAGAAGCCTGGAAACTCAAGGTCCATGTGCCACTGGAAACAGCGAGAGATATCGCCACACCGTCTGCTGCCACACTTTCCGATCAAGGGCGATTGCGGCTCATCAAGGTGCGGCGACAACTGCGTTGATCAACGGATGAAACGCATCTCGCCAAAGTCGGGAATCAATCCCATGCCACCATCTGTGACCGAGTGAGGCGCTGGGTAGTACACCAACCACGCTTTTCCAATGAGCAATTCACGCGGTACGACGAATGGTGTGTCATCGATCTGTGCTGCAACCAGCGGATGGGGCGCTCCCCAGAGCCGGCCATCCAGGGATCGACCTGAGTTGTCACCGAGCACAAAATACTGATCATCTGCAAGCGTGACGACGCTATCTGGATGCGTTGCTGCAGCAGGACGGTTCATCCTGACAGCATCGCGGTGACGTTCCGTAGGCTCATTCCAGTTCCGACTCATACCGCTGAGGGTGCTGGGCCGGTAGTACAGGTCACGATCCATGGTGATACGAGGAATCGTGAGTGGTGAACCCTCGAAAGCCCACCAGATTCGCGGCTTGGGTGGAAGTCGATGGGCCAGGGTGGCTGCTGCAGTCCCCCGATCCTTCTCACTCGGGCTGGCCACTGTATTGACAAGTCGCTCGTAGGGTGTCCAGTCGTAGTCCAATACAGCTGCCTGTTGACCATTGATGAGCAACTGCAACGATTGATCCGAATGGATACAGGTCATCGAGACAGGTTGCCCAGCTGAAATCACATCGATGTGATCACTGGCTTCCACGATGTCATTGGGAGATCCAACAGGCCACATCGAGATACCCGCAGAACGGTCATTGATATGGAAACGGAACCGATGCTGTCGAGTCTCAAGTATGAGTTCAGCATTGAGTGTGGCATCATCCGGTACCAGGGTCGCATTGATCTTAATATCGCTGACGTTGTAGCGGCTGCGAACCGGTGACATCATGTTATATGCCGACCAATCATCTGGACCAGGATGCGACTGATCCCAAGTCAACGTTGACTTATTGGAACTGCTGCAACGAAATCCACCTCGGCCATTGGTTTCCCAATCGGCTTCAGGCCGACCAAGCCAGGGAGACCCTGTCCATGGACGAACAAGATCATCTGGCGATATGGGTTCTGCCTGTGTGTCGTGCACTCTTTGCCATACACCGTCCTGGGCATGGAGTGGCTTACGCGCAACATGGAAACGATCCTCATCCTTAGCCTTGATGAAAATATCTCCATCGACGATCCAAATCGACTCCCCTGGCATGCCGACGAGTCGCTTGATGTAATTGGCTGAATCGCCGAATGGGATCGTTGGGTTCTTAAAGACCACGACATCGAATCGATCCGGTACGAAAAATGGGAATAGGTATTTCACGACTACGATGCGATCGCCCATTCGTGTCCGAAGCGATTGCTTTGAACCTATTCCATGGTCACGAGAGATCTGCCAATCTTTCAGACGAGAGGCATCGGGCTGAGTCTCACCAAGACCCACGGCTGTCAAAGTTCCTGTTTGGTTGGACTCGATCAGCCAGTGCTGTCCCAGGAGAGTCGGGGCCATGGACCCTGTTGGAATCACGAAGCTCTCAATAACAAAGCCACGGAAGATCAGCGCGAAGATGAAAGCAATCAGCAAGGACTGCAGCAATTCGACAACCTTGAAGGCCGCGCTGGCAGGCTGTGATTGAACTGAAGAGATATCCGAATCCTCGAGGTTGGGGGGCCACCATGGGGCCCCGGCCACATGGAAACCCGGGCAAGGATACCCCGCTGGGCACGTGGACGGTCAGGAATCGCTGCCCCCGCTTGAGCTTCCACCACTGTCGCCACCACCGTCGCCTCCACGTCCCCGACGACGCCTGCGACGACGACGACGCTTCTTCTTGCCGGTCGTCTCCTGGGAACCATCCTCGGCCTTGGCTTTCACTGCCTGATCACCCGTGGTCTCCCCTGAAGCTGCCTTGCCCTTGCCACGCCGTCGACGGCGTCTTCGCTTCTTCTTGCCCTCTGAAGAACCTTCCTCGGCCTTGTCCTTCTCTGACTGGCTGCTGCGTGCCCGCGCCACCGATTCCTCCAGGACTCTCTGGGCCGCTTCTTCCTCGGCCCGTGCCTTGGCTTCCAACTCTTCTGGTTGCGGACAGGTCTTGGGATCCATCAACTCCTCAACGGGAACTGCAATTTCCTCTCCGTTGTGCTCGAGCTTGACCAACACCAATTGGGTAAGAATCTTGCTGTCCATGACCAGGCCGGAACCGTACTCAGTACCGACCAGGGTTTTGCGATGAGGAAGGTTCGCCTTGAGATCCTTGTACGTCTGATCCTCGTATCGCAAACAGCACATGAGGCGTCCACATCGACCGGAGATCTTGAGTGGATCCAGGGTTGCTTTCTGTACCTTGGCAGATCGCATGGATACTGGCTTGAGAACCTTCAGGAAGTTCTTACAACAACAGTGCTGCCCACACCGCTCATAGTCTGCTACCAGGCGAGCCTCATCACGGGCACCCACTTGCCGCATCTCGATCCGCGTTCGGAATTCCGCTGCCAAATCACGCACGAGCTCACGAAAGTCAACACGATCCTCTGACATGTAATAAAAGGTGAGGATCTCCTCTCCAAGGATCGGATCCACATCGACGAGCTTCATCTCGATGTTGTAGAACCTGACGAGATCACGTGCCTTCTCCAGGAACTCCGTTTTCCTGGCGTTCAACTGGGCCTGGTTGGAAAGATCCTCAGCTGTTGCCAGTCGCAGGACCTTGCCCCGGTTGTAAAAGGGATAATCGCGACCCCCGGATGCATCGATGTAATCAAGCATCTCCTGTCGGGTCACCGATTTTCCACAGCCCGCATTGGTACAAGTCGTCGTGAGCATCTCAACGATTTCGAGGCCTCGATGAGTCCGAGCTACGAGCTTGCTTCCACAGCCGGGCTTCAGAGACCCGGTCTGGGTGTACTCACCAATGAGCCGCATCGCACCGAACCGAACCACAATGGTCTTGGGTACCTCAAGCGCGGCATGTTGTTCCTCCAACGTCATCGCATCGCGATTCGCAGGATCAGCGTCTTGCTCGAAGACGGGAAGGGGAACGATCGACATAGGGGAGTCCGTATAGCGTCAAGAAGACCGCCCCGATGAGGCAGCCACACATCCTGATTGGGATGTCTCCAGGGGGGTTTTCAGGAACCATCACTCGCCTGGTCAAACGATGGCCGTGACGCAATACAAGAACCCTATTGTAGCAAGGGCAGGGCCTGACTGGAATGACTCAATCAGGCCGATTACCTGCCTCATCCCCCAATTCAAAGGAGGAGACAATCCCACCAAGCGTCTCTACGGCCTGCTCGAGGTCTCCGGAGGCCTTGACCAGGGACTCGGTGGTTCGAATGGTCCGATCAGTCCCCAGGCGGAGACCGTCCATGGAATCGGAAATGGCCTGGGCCCCCTCCGCCTGTGAAGTGACACCGTCTTGCAGCGAGTGGAACCGCTCCGTACTGACAGTGACTTGTTCAATAATGGCGCCCATGGCCTCAGAGACCGCCTTCACATCGACGACGATGCGTCGGACCTCTTTGGAGAATCTACCGAGATCACGTACCCCTTCACCGATCGCCAACTCGACATCCTTGACACTTGACTCAATCTCCAGTGTGGCGGAAGCAGATCGATCTGCCAATCGACGAATCTCACGGGCAACGACCAGGAATCCGCGTCCGGCTTCGCCGGCTTTCTCAGCCTCGATGGATGCATTCACCGACAAGAGATTGGTTTGATCCGCGACTGCCGTAATGGTGGACACGATTCCCGTGATTCCAGCTGCGCGTTCCTGAATGGTGGAAAGCCTACGGTCTGCTGCTTCCGTCGCGCCTTCCAATTGCACCATTGCCGATTGCATCCCTTCCAGTTCCTGTCGCCCATCACTCGCCAGTGATGATGTTTGATCGGCTACCTCTGTCACTGAGGCAACGGTCTCGCCAAGTTCACGAGACGTCTGCATGATTCGATCCACGGCTTCGCAAATCCGATTGGTGGATTCACCGAGTGATGTCGCGACGTCCACTTGGTCCTGGGTGGAGTTCGTGAGAACACTGGCAGCCTGATCTATTGCCGATCCCGAATTCACGAGATGTCCGACAAGTCCACGTAAACGTTCACTCATGCGTTCCATCATCCGGAGCAACACACCGGTCTCATCACTCCCCGAAGCACGTTCATTGCTCGCCCGAAGATCGCCGTCAGCAACCCGACTTGCCCGATCCACCGCCCGCCGAACCCTTCGTGAGACTGTCAGGGCAAGTGAGCAAAGCAGCACAATGATGAGGATGATGCCAGCCACCCCGAGCAAGATGCTTTCCTGGAGATAGGCCCAGATAGGATCCAGCACGGACGCCTTGCTACGTCGCACAACAACAGTCCAGCCACCTGTTCTCACATCCGCCGATGCGAAGAAGTACTCCTCGCTATCCATGGGATCAATTTCCAGGAAGACATCTGTTTGTACGCCACTGGTCACGGGGCCCAGGATGGCACCGTATCCCGTCTCTTCAACCGTTCGTGTCTTGAGCAACCCTGATAAATCTCGATCATCAAGTCGGGATTCATCCGTCGAAGCAGCAATGAATTTCCCGTGTGGGCTGAGTAGGAAGGCTTCATCATCGGTGCCTGTAAGAAAGGCACGCAAATCGTTCTCCTGGTCAGCAAGTGCCCGACTGACACCAGAAACGCCTACAAAATCACCGCCTACGACCACCGGTGCTGACAAGTCAATCTGAAGTCGCCCGGCATTCAGATAGGGCTCACTGATCGACATGGAGTGATCACCTGTGGATTCCCATCGTTGCATGGGCACCACGTAGTAGGCGCCTGTACCCAGCGATGGACTCACTTCCAAGCGAATCGTGTCTCCGTAGTCCGGATCGATGAACCAGTAGGGCGCCAGCCGATTGTCATTGGACACGGCCTCTAAAGGGAGGCCTTTGATCTCACTTGAAGAATGGACTTCCGGCTCAAAGGCCAGATAGGCCGCTGTGATATCTGCCTCCCGCTCAAGAATGGAACGAGAGAAATCAATGGTCATCTGGCCATGATGGATCATGCCTGCTGATTGGGCATCCGCCATTGCCATCACGCTTTCGCGTGCACTTTCATTGACATCCTGGATCGTTTCTGCCAACAGATCGGCACGTGCCTGCAACTGTTTCAGGCTCGCTTCCTGAAGTGCTTCGTATTCATGACGGGTTTCCAACAAAAGCAATCCGGCAATCACCAGAATTGTGGGGAGAACACCGGCCAACAACATGCGACCCAGAATGCCACCAAAAACTGGAACCGTTTCGACCTGGGTTGAATCGGTGGCCTTGATCATTTTGCCTCCGGGTTCGACCAGCGGTTTCCCCAACTGGTGTAGAGATCCTGCAGGAAGGCATCCCATTCCTTGCGATCACGACTCTCCGGGTAGGGCATCGGTCGCATGGCATCTTCTGATTCCCAAACGATGTCGAAGAAACGAGCTGGCGTGATTCGACCGATTCGTGTTCGCATCCAGAGATGTTGGGTATTCCCATCGATCCGGACCATGCCTTCCGGTGCGTTGTACTGGGTTTCACCCAGCGCGGCACGGACCTTGGATGGATTGATCGACCCGGCTTTCTCTGCGGCCTGTGCCCAGAGGTGTACAGCATTCCAGGCCGATTGCATCGGGTCACTCAAGACCCGTCTTGGGTGGTAGCGTTGCCCGAACTTCCTTACGAAAGCAAGATTGTCTGGTCCTGGAATGCTCTGGAAGTAATTCCACGCGGCATAGTCACCTGCCACTTCGCTTGAAGACATGCTCCGCAGTTCTGGCTCGCCAATAGAGAATGAAATCGTGGGCGTATCCTCAGGTGTCACTCCGCCCTTGCGAAGACCTGAAAAAAAAGCAATGTTGGTGTCACCATTGATGGTATTCAGGATGACGTCGGGCTGGGTGAACTGAACGGCTTCGATGAGATGTTCGACGTTTCGACTTCCCAACCCGACGTAGTACTCACCGACAATCTCACCGCCCAAGGCCTCAACATGATCTGTGATGATGGCGTTGGCCGCACGAGGAAACACATAATCGGATCCAACCAAGAGAAACCTTTTGGCATCCAGTTCTTCCATGGCCCAATCAACTGCTGGCAGGATCTGTTGATTGGGCGCAGAGCCGAGGTAAACAATATTGGGAGATTGTTCGAGTCCCTCGTATTGCACTGGATAGAAGAGCAAGCCATTGCGTGCCTCGATGATTGGCCGAACTGCCTTGCGCGAAGCTGATGTCCAGCATCCAAAGATGACGGACACCCCTTCCGTATCCAGCAACCGAGTCGCTTCCCGTGCAAAGATCGCTTCATCAGAGCTGCCATCCACGACAATTGGCTTCAAAGGTCGACCCAGGACACCACCTTGCTCATTGACATCTTCAACAGCGAGGATCGTGGCATCGATGACCGCTTTTTCACTAATCGCCAGGGTGCCTGTCTTGGAGTGCAGGATGCCGATCTTGATGGGCTCGGCAGCGGCAGTCTCCGAGGGCTCGGAAGCCCGGTCACAGGCAACACCCAACAGCAGGATGATCAGGATCGTGAGCCGGGACACGTTCAGGCCGATGGACATGGCGGGGATGGTAGCAGGACCACCCCTGCAACCCTGTGTTCAAGGCGTGTAGACTGGACTGGATGGACATTGATACAGCACGAGCCCTCATGCAGGACTGGGTCCAGGCTGACGCCCTACGGCACCATATGGAATGCGTTGCCACCTGCATGGGAGCCGCCGCCGCCAAGGTTGACCCTGGTGAGGCATCACGATGGATCGTCTGCGGCTTGCTTCATGACTTTGATTATGAGCGGCACCCCACGCAGGAAGAGCATCCATTTGTCGGGATAGCTCATTTACGGGAACGGGGAGACGTGGATGAAGAAATCATCGACGCCATTCTTGGTCATGCGACCTATTCCGGCACACCCCGTACCGCACTCATGGCCCGATACCTCTTCGCCGTCGATGAGCTCGCAGGATTCATCGTCGCCTGCTGCAAGGTGAGGCCCAATGGCATCGAGGATCTGGCGCCGAAGAGTGTGAAGAAGAAACTCAAGACCCTCAATTTCGCAGCAGCTGTCAATCGTGATGACATCGCCCTGGGTATCGAGGAACTTGAGCAAGAGCCGACCGAACATATCCAGTTTTGCATTGACGCGCTCCGAGCCGATCGTGAACGGCTCGCGCTCTAGCGCCGCGTCGATTCCTGAATCATTCAGTCCTTCTTGAGATCCTTTGGCAAAAGCGTCGATTCAAACCACGTTGCCTGGGCCGCAATGTCCGCTGCAAAGGCGTTCCAATCGACCTTCATAGAACGGGCATGGATCCTGGCTTGCATACCGACCTGGAGTCCCCACTGAGACCACTCATCGAGCGTCCCACGCTCGACCGCATGCCCCACACGCTTGCCGAACCGCTCCCAGACTTGGTCATGCCCGGACTTGGCCAAATCAACAGCCTGATCAGCAATCATCTTGCCCATCTCCGGCCAGTTATTGTCACCAGCAATGATTCGTTGGACGATCTGTAATCCAGCAGAACGCGTGAACAGGATCCAATTTATTTTGCTGTCGAGTCCGTTGGCAACCGTCAACAATCCGACTTCGGCACCCAGGTCATCCCACTTGGACTTTGTAAAATCTCTCAACAACTCGCCCATGTCTTCCCCTGGCAGCCCGGCCTCAAGAGACTCAGCTGTCTGGGAAAACTCGATCGCGATGTCGGTGAACTTCATCATCATGTCGGCATGAAAACGCGTCCAATGACAGTTGTACTCGGCCAGTCCAAGCATTGCGGCATCCTGAATGATGCGGCCTTCCAAATCTGCAGGAGGTAGAACAACCTGCAGGTTGGACTCCTCGGGCCCAGGGTTCTGGAAACCGACCGTAAGACCAGAGATGATCAACCCAATCGTTATGAAGAATGGCGTGTACATGTTCTACCTCCCGGGCTGATGTGCCTTCTGTGTCTTACGGACCATCTCGATCACTCGGCGTGTCGTCCTCGTCCCAAATGCCTTGCTCGATACCTTCCACGCCATCAATCGCATCGCGCTTCGCTCGGGCCGTTGCTCGACCAGACTGCTTCATCGACTCTATCGACTTCCGATGCTTCCGAGAAAACAGGAGGCGTATCGGTACTTCTGAAAACGGCAGCTGCTCCCTCAACCTGTTCATGAGGTAGCGTTCGTAACGGCCCTCGAACAAGTCAGGTTTATTCACAACGAGTGCCAGTGTTGGCGGCCGAACATCAACTTGCGATGCGTAGTAAAGCTTTGCCTGAGATCCCAAGCGTGAGCTCGGACCTCGCTTCGCCAAGATGCCCTTCACAACCTCATTCACCTGAGCGGTTGTCTCACGATGTGTCGCCTGGGCATTGAGGTTGAAGGCCATGGTGATCATGTCCTTCAAACCCTCCCCTTCCTGCGCACTGACGAGAACGATCGGAGCATAGTCAAGTCCACGCAATTCTTGCGTGAGATACTTTGCGAATTCCTCTGGCTCCGCTTGGCCTTCGGCCAAGTCCCATTTGTTGACAACGAGCACAACGGGCTTGAACTGTCGCTGAAGTTCCTGGCCAAGCTTTTGATCAACCTGGGAGATCTTCTGGCTCGCATCGATCAAGAACAGGACAACATCCGAACGGCGAATCGATGTCAACATCCGCCTGTAAGCATAGAACTCGATGTCATCTGCAAAGCTCTTCTTGCGACGCAAGCCAGCAGTATCAATCGCCGTGAAGGCGTGACCTTCCATCTGGAACTGGACATCCACAGCATCCCGAGTCGTACCAGCGATTTCTGAAACAATGACTCGTTCTTCACCCGCCAGGGCATTGATCAAGGTGGATTTGCCAACGTTACGTCGACCGACAATAGCCAGTCGCATCTCGCTTTCGTCGGGTGGTTCTACATCCTCAGCTTCAGCCCGGCCCCAGAGCGACTCTTCCAGATCCCGCATTCCGTAACCACTCGTCGCCGAGCAACAAAGCGGTTCCCCCAATCCCAAGCCCGCCAATTCCATGGCATGAGCTTCCCAGGATTCCCCATCCGTCTTGTTGGCAACCAACAGCACCCGGTCCGCCTGGCCGCGAGTTCTCAGGATCTCGGCCACAGCCTGGTCAAGTGGCAGCGGTCCGGACTGGGTATCACAGACCATCATGATGACCGATGATTGCTCAATGGCGACTGCGATCTGGTCCTCGATATCCTCGGTCAGTCGAGAGAGATCCTCACCGGCATCATCAATCGTGTTTTCAGCGGTGTACACCCCGTAACCGCCCGTGTCCGTCAGTTCCACCAAGCGGGGCTCTGCCTCCCTTGGTGATTCCGTCGGTGGATCCAGTTCCAGCATCACGCTGACTCGATCCCGTGTCACACCAGGCGTGGGATCAACGATCGACACCCGACGCCGTGCGAGGCGGTTGAGCAGGCTCGACTTGCCCACGTTGGGCCTTCCGACGATGGCAACGGTGGTGATCGGCATCGCCATAGTGTAGATGTTCCTGCTGTACGGCATCATGGCAGCCTTACCGTACAATCCAGGCGATGATGAATGACCATCACAATGGCCTGCTCTTGGTCGTCTCTGGCCCCTCTGGAGTGGGCAAGACCACGATCGTGCATCGCATGCAACAGCGTCTTGGTGGCCGGTTCAGTGTGTCGGCAACAACACGCCCTCGCTCTGACGAAGAAGTGGATGGCAAGGATTATTATTTTGTCACCAGTTCCGAATTTGAACGAATGCAACGCGGTGGAGAGTTCTTGGAATGGGCCGAGGTGTTCGGTCGTCATGCCTATGGGACACCACGTCGCCCAGTCGAAATGGCCCTGGACAGGGGGGAGTTGATCATCCTGGATATCGACGTGCAAGGAGCCCGACAGGTCCGGCAAGCCATGCCAGCTGCCTACATGATCTTCATCCTCCCACCCGGTGAAGATGAACTCATGCGACGCCTGCAAGCTCGTGGCCGCGACGACCAGGATGCCATTGAACGGCGATTTGGTGAAGCCCAGCATGAAATCCGTCAGGCCACCGAGGTTCGACTCTATGACGCCTTCGTGATTAACGACAATCTTGAACGCGCCGTGGAAGAAACCTGTGAGCTCGTTGCCACCCGATGGGGACAGCCGAACTCAGATACGCCAACTGAATCAGCTCCGCCCACGCCATGACTGGTGCTCTACTGATGCTGGCAGCCCTCTCGCTAACAGATGTGAGGGCATCCGACATGCGATTCGTCGCCCCCGAAGCCATCGCCCTGCGTGGTGGGGTGCTGATGACTCGACTTGACACGGACCGCATCAACCAGCCTTGGCCAGATCGTGTCATGGTTGAACTCGTTCTCGAGGATGGTGAAGAACGTGAACTGGTCGGCCACATTGGGTGGATTGAACCGATGCCAGCACAGACCCCACGATCCTGGGGTTCTGACGATCGCACGGTCTGGATTCGCCCTATCACGCCAAGCGATCGGCTGGAGCCAGACAATCCGCAGCATGCGATCTCAGGCCCACGGCTCCTGGTCACGCTACCCAACGATGGCAGTGGAACACTGCATCTCGGCCGTTCTCGTTTGCCACTTCGCTGGATGGATCTACCCGAAAGCATGCCCGCTATCCGAGTGGGTGACCGGGTACGAGAGGGCGTACTGGAAGCCGTCAATGCACCGGATCTCCCCGCGGCCCACAACCCCCTGGATTGGTGGCGATGGGAACTCATCGCCGAACGCCGCGGGCTTGAGCCACCACCACCCAACTTCGAGTCCACCGTGCAACGGTTGGCTGCCCGCCAGGTGAGTGGACTCTGGCGTATTGCCATGGAACGGCTGACACGAGAAAGTCGAGGCGTGGCAGCCCGCTGTCGTGACCTCCTGACGGAAACCTGCCAAGACGGCGATGTCACGATCGCGGCTTGGATCACCGGCTCAGCCAGCCTGGAGAGCCTGCTTCATTTGCTGCTTGATCCCAAGAGCACTGACGAGGAACGGGTTCAGTCGGCCCTGTCCTGGGCAGATGAGCGAATTTCCCAAATCGCCTGGATTAATCAACCATTTGGCCCGGATGTCGGCATGACACTCGCGAATCCAGATCAACGCCAGGTGCTCGCAGAATTCATCTGGAGTACTGGAAACGATGTTCCGATCGGCGTTCGACTACCACCCAAGCAAGTCACCCGAACTCGGATTCAACGACAGAAGATTGCAATGAGTGATCCCTTTTCTCGCATGGACATCCTCAATGTCATCGTTCGCAAGCATGTTCAGAGATTTACCTTGGGTGATCATGTCATCCCCTTGGTGCCTCCGGGGACTGTGTTGGGCCCGTTCATACCATCATTGACACTCGCTGATGTACGCAGCCAGACCCTCCCCGAGGCCCGCACTGATCGCACCACTTGGTTACAAGTACGGCGTCGGGACGGCCACTGGGAAATCTACATTGAGTGCCTTCTGAATCCAGGCCCGGAGACTGCTGACAAGACTCTGCCGAAACAATTCACCAAGCCCAGTGACATGATTGGGATCGAGGCCGTGACGTTGTTGTTAAGTCGTTCAGGGGCGAAAACCAATTGGCCGTTGCAACGCATCGCCGTATCTCCCCATGATGGTTGGCGCCGATACCGGAGCGAGGAACCTGATCGACCCAATGTTGGTATCCGCACTCAACCGGATCGTTGGCTGGCAACCGTCATGCTGCCTGATTCATGGATACCCAAGAATGGCGACTCACTACTTCTGGCAGCCTTTCGGACACACGCTGGCGATGACACCTTCGAAACGATGACAACCCCATGTGTTCCCTGGGACCTCGATCCACAACCGGTCTATCTCGATCCGACTGCTTGGGATGAGGACGACGAACCGTCTCTTCGCCGGGCAGGCAGCGCCCGCTAACGGTCAAGACTGGGGGATCATCGCCTCGGTCGGCACGGTGTCCACGATGTTCTGGAGCACCTGGTCGGTGGTCACGCCTTCAGCCTCGGCCTCGAAGTTGAGGATGCAGCGATGCCGCATCGCGGGAAGCACCACATCACGGATGTCATCCGCATTGACTTGGTCACGACCCTTTCGTAATGCGTGAACCTTGCCCGCCAGTACCAGTGTCTGGGCAGCTCGGGGCGAGGCCCCCATCCGGAAGAAACGCTCGACCTGTGGTGTCGCAAGATCGCCGCCTGGATGAGTTGCGAGTACGCATCGAACGGCATAGTCCTGCACCGATGCGGACACGCTCACCTGGCGAACGGCCTTCTGATGTTCCAGGATCGTCGGCCCATCCAGCACTCGCTGGACCGAGATCTCCACGTTAGTCGTTGTTCGATCCAGGATCTCGCTCATCTCTGCTCGACTCGAATACCCGACGACAAGCTTGAAGAAGAAACGATCGAGTTGAGCCTCGGGCAATGGATAGGTGCCTTCTTGCTCAACCGGGTTCTGGGTCGCCATCACGAAGAAGGGCTTCTCAAGCACATGGGTCTCGCCACCGACCGTGACCGATTTCTCCTGCATGGCTTCCAGAAGAGAAGATTGTGTCTTCGGTGTTGCACGATTGATTTCATCTGCCAACACGATCTGCGCAAAGATCGGACCCTTGCGAAACTTGAATTCCCGTCCACCGTCTCCCTCGACCACGATCGTGGTTCCCGTGACATCCGCGGGCATGAGATCAGGCGTGAACTGGATGCGAGAAAAGTCCAGATGTAGAGCCTCGGAGAGTGTCCTGATGAGCAGGGTCTTGCCCAATCCCGGTACACCCTCAAGCAACGTGTGGCCGCCGGCAAAGAGGCAAGTCAGAACACCTTCGACGATCTCATCGTGGCCCACGACAACCTTGCCGATCTCGGTACGAAGTCGAATCCAATCGTCTGCAAAGGTCATGGCTGAGCCTGCTCCTTGAACCGCGATTCCCTAGAAGCGTATCGCGCCCTGGAACCCAATGATCGCTGCTGGATCATAGGTGCTCGCAAAAACATCGTTGGCGGATGGATCGGTCACCTTGATACGCCCATAGACCGTAGCACCTGCATAGACAGACACTGAGACGTCCTTCATGGGCTCCCAGGTCAAAGTCAAGGCCAGTGGTAATGCTTCCGTAGTCCCAACGCCACCCGGAACAGGACCGGAAGAATCAAGGCGAAAACGCTCGTAATCGAACACCACGGCAAAGGAGAGGTCGAGCTCCTCGGTCAGTTCATAGACCAATTCGGCGCCACTCTGATTCGCCCAGCCCGTCGTGAGTCGGGTATCCAGGCTCAGTCGATCGGTGATCTGCCAGTCCAGAATGACGACTGGATAGATCAGTGCGCTATCCTCGAGTTGCGATCGAACACCTACGCCACCGCCGATGATGAGATCCTTCGAGAAGGCATAGCTGATACCACCAACCCCACCGCCGATGATGCCACGGCTCCATGAGCCACGTTCCTCGACTGACCATAATGCCTGACCGCCACCGAAGACCATCCAGTGATCATCGATGCGCCAGCGCAGACCCAGGTCGATTTGCGCCGTGTTGATGTCCTTCCACCATTGGGCTGTTTCGCTGAAGTTCCAGTGGTCGTATTGGTAGCGCCAGCCGAGGACCACGTCCAGATCTTCGGCCACACCCATACGCACATTGCCATCTGTATGAAAACGGCCGTGCGACAACTTGCCCGGTTCGTTCAAGTTCGTTTCAAACTGCCAGGTGAACCCGGCAGCAAAGGACAGCGATGTATCGAAACTCGCCTCCGGTTCCTGGCCGAGTCCCGCGGGTGCCACATCAACCGGTGGTGTTGCCTGGGAATCATCCTGGGCGGCGAGCACTGGAAGTGTCATCGTCGCGGGACCGGAACCAACCGCAAGGGTCAAAAACACTGCTGAAAGCATCGGGGGTCACTCCTGTGTGACGTGGACGATAGCCGCCGCCCCCACATGCGCACAACTACAGCCCGAGTGAAGCGCAGATTCATATAAATCGACCTATTCCTCGGCCTTGGCGATCTGCCAATACTCGAGTTCGACCGGTGCCTGGCGTCCGAAGATCGTCACCAGGACGCGAACAAGGCCACGCTCGGGCAGCACGTCGTCGACGGTGCCCTCGTAGTTCTCGAATGGGCCTTCCTTGATGGTGACGTTGTCGCCTGGAGCAAACTCCATGCGGACGGTGGGCTCTTCCTCGGGCATCTTGGAGTCATGGAGCATCTTCTCCACTTCGCCAGGAGACATCGGGGTCGGCCGACCAGCCGTACCGACGAAGTCGCCCACGCCAGTGGTTTCCTTGATCAGGAAGAAGACGTCCTGCGGAATTCGTCCATCGGGTTCCAGTCGCATCTCCACGAAGATGTAACCGGGATAGAGCTTGGTCTCGGTAATACGCTGCTTGCCGCCCTTGAGCGTGCGGGTCTTCTCGGTAGGCACCATGATCCGGCCGACGCGTTCCTCAAGGCCCTCGATCTGGACCTTCTTCTGGAGCGTGTCACGCACGGAGTTTTCCTTGTTGGAGGCCACACGAAGTACGAACCAGTCCATGCCTTCGCGGTACATGGGCATGTCGACAGCGGGATCGAAGGCCTCTTCATCCGTTGAGGCTTCCGGCGCCGGTGCTGCCGAGGGAGCTGACTCAGCAGGAACCGTTTCCTCACTGGCAGGTTCCGGAGTCGCGGGCTGATCCTGGACCGTCGCCTCTTCGGCGCCGCTCGCTTCGGACTCACCATTGGTCACGACCTGGTTCTGCTCGATCATGCAATACTCCTCCGCTGGATGCGGATGGGAAGGCCGCCCCTCCCGATTGAGGTGTCAGGCCTGAAGAACGCCGACGACCCTGAAGATGAGCGCGAAGACGACGTCAACGCCCCAACAGAACAGAGCCACAAGCAGCGTGAGTCCAATCACCGCAAGGGTCGATCGCGTCAGTTCAGCCTTGCTGGACCAATTGACCTTCTTCATCTCGCCTTCGGTGGCGATCATGAAATCAACCGAGCCATGCTTGGCACCGATGATCCAGTACCCGAGAAGACCAAAGAAGCCGGCAGCAACCAGGATCGCGATGACCTGTGCATAGGTCGCTTCGATCCCAAAATCGATTGTCTCGGTCTGCTTCCAGAGCCAGATCAGGCCCAACGCCACGATGACGCCATAGCCAATGGCCGACATCAGTCGTACCCAATAGCCCTGTCCGCTCTTGTAGATGCCTTTGCTGCTCATGATCAAATCCCGTTGCGGTTCCTTGTTTTGCCGAGTTGTCGAGTCCAACACGCCGGGAGTGACTCGAACACTCAACCTGCGGATTTGGAATCCGCTGCTCTGCCAATTGAGCTACCGGCGTTCTGCCCGCAACACCGCTCCAGGGCGGTGCCGCGTACGGCGGTTGTCACTTCCTCTTGATCTTGTGCAACGTGTGCTTCCGGAGACGAGGGCTGTACTTCTGGAATCCGGCCTTAACTTTCTCATCAATGCCGCCCTTGACCCGAATACTCGTGCGGTAATTGAGATCGCCGCTCTCCGAGCATTGGAGCCATACGTATTCACGATCGCCAGCCTTCTTGGCCATAACCCGTCTCCGTCAGTCCAATTGCTATTCGAGGATCTTGGTCACGACGCCTGAACCCACCGTGCGACCGCCCTCACGGACGGCGAAACGGAGGCCCTCTTCCATTGCGATGGGCTTGTCGTGAAGGTCGACCTTCATCTTGATGTTGTCGCCGGGCATGCACATCTCAGCACCAACGAGTTCAAGGTCACCAGTCACGTCCGTGGTTCGGAAGTAGAACTGGGGCTTGTATCCAGTGAAGAACGGGGTATGACGACCACCCTCTTCCTTGGTAAGCACGTAGACCTCGGCCTCAAACTTGGTGTGAGGCGTGATGCTGCCGGGCTTGGCCAGCACCTGACCACGCTCGACGTCATCCTTTTCAACACCACGGAGCAGGCAACCAACGTTGTCGCCAGCCTGGGCGTCCTCAAGGATCTTGTTGAACATCTCGACACCGGTGACGGTGGTCTTGCGAGGCTCATCGGACAAACCGACGATCTCGACTTCCTTGCCAACCTCGACCAAGCCACGTTCGATACGACCGGTCACGACGGTACCACGACCCTTGATCGAGAAGACGTCTTCCACGGACATCAGGAAGTCCTTTTCGGTCTCACGCTCTGGCTCGGGGATGTAGGTGTCAAGAGCCTCCATCAACTCATCGATGGCCTTGCAGGCATCATCATCCTTGCCCTCGGACTCAAGTGCCTTGAGGGCAGAGCCGCGAACGACGGGGATGTCATCGCCGGGGAAGTCATACTTGGAAAGCAGTTCCCGGACTTCCATCTCGACGAGCTCCAGCAGTTCTTCATCGTCAACCATGTCCACCTTGTTCATGAACACGACCATGCGAGGGACGCCGACCTGGCGACCAAGCAGGATGTGCTCACGGGTCTGGGGCATAGGACCATCGGTAGCTGCCACCACGAGAATAGCGCCGTCCATCTGGGCGGCACCCGTAATCATGTTCTTGACGTAATCGGCATGGCCAGGGCAGTCCACGTGGGCGTAGTGACGGTTCTCCGTCTCGTACTCCTGGTGACTGGTGGCGATGGTGATGCCACGGGCCTTCTCTTCGGGGGCATTATCGATCTCGTCGAAAGCCTTAGCTGAGCCAAGGTCTTTGGCTGACTGGCGTGCAGTAATGGCAGCCGTCAGGGTCGTCTTCCCGTGATCGATGTGTCCGATGGTGCCCACGTTGACGTGTGGCTTTGTTCGATTAAAAGTTTCCTTGGCCATCGGTGTAGTCTCCGTCTATCGCCGTTTTCCCAGTCCGGATACATCCCGAACCAGGTTCCCTCTCGAAACTGAGCGACGACCCTCTCGGGGCGCCGAACACGCAGGCTGGATTCCGGCGGAATCCCGCCCTCACTGGACACTTCCACGGACCGTCCGTGTCATCTGTCCCACAAGCCACCGACGGGACTTGAACCCGTGACCTCACCCTTACCAAGGGTGTGCTCTACCACTGAGCTACGGTGGCGACTCGATTCCCTCATCGATTGCCGGGGGCTCACCCCGGAACCGAATAAAAACCGCCTCGAACGAGGAGGCGGAAAAGAGATTGTACCGCTCCTGGCAGCCCTTTCAAGGTGTTGGCATGGTCCTGCCGCGAGCAAGGGCTTTCAAGGCCTCGCACGACGGACATCCAGGTGAAAACCGACTGTATGACCCCAGGAAGCCACCCGACATTAGCCATGATGAAGTCCTTGGAAGGGTCACCAGGACCTGTTCGGATCGGGGGATCTCAGGGTCCGACTCCGGACGGGTTGACCTCGCTCTTACGGCGATCCAGATCAGTCACCCGGATGCCTCGTCCGGCCTGGCCACCCGTGACTCCCTGGAGTTCATTGAGCCCACTGAATCGGCTCACCATCTCGATGTGGCCGTCCAGGAAAAGCATCAGGCAGCCTTCGCCACCCGCGTAACGGAGGTCGACCTCTTGAACGGCATCGCCCTCTTGCCGCACGCTCTTCTTCGAACCATTCAGGATGGCGACGTCGTCGAAATCCTGGATCGCGAAGGCTTTCGCAGTCTCATCTTCATTTGAACTGTTGCCGCCAATGGTCAGACCTGCGAATGAATCAACCAGGTACATGGATTTGGATGGTGCAATGATCTGGCTATGGGTCACGTACCGATCTACGGAAGAACTGTTCAGATCACCAGTTTGGTCTCTATGGGATCGGGCATCAAAGAAGTTGTTGGCCGCAAAGAAACCTGGCAAGCCTTTTTCCCACGCACCCCCACCAAATGGCTTCGGAAGCCCCATCGGGCCGTTCGAGCTCGATGCGCCCAGGTCGTTGTAATCCACATCCGGGTAGGTACCGTCAGATTCATAGCGGGGAAAGTTGTAGGTGTTTGGTGCCACCGAACGCAATGGATTGCGATCAAAGGTCAAGTCGTAATCATAGGCATGGCGATTCGGAGCCCGGTATCTGTACGAAAGCATCACGTTCGATGGGCCTGATCCCATCCCACCAGTCGGATGCAAAAGAGGGAAATCAGCGAGCCCGACGTCATCACCCAGGTTGGTTTCGACCCAGAGGATGTCAGCCCAAGTGCCTTGCGACACCAAGTCAATCCGGGGATTGCCCGTAGTACCGTACAGGTTGTTGGAGGGCACCCATTCCGGTTCCTGGTTCGTGAGTTCGATGTAACCCGTCGCGGACGCGATTTCGCCAAGCTCAACCCCGTTCTCGTCGTAGTAATCAAACTGACTGGGAACGACGCGATCCCTATGGTTGTTCGCGTAGTTCTGAACCCAGGTATGGATCTGGCGGAGGTTGTTCTTCGACTTCAGCACCTGCTCAGTTCCATCCACCCCTGAAAAGGCCGTCAAGGTCAGTCCGACCAGGAGGCCGATGACGGAGATAGTCACCAGCATCTCAACTAAGCTGAAGCCGGCTCGGCTTGAACACGAGTCATGCTGAACTGGTTTCTGGTTGGAACGGTTGATGAACATCGTCAATGGCATGGAACTCATTCTCCACTGAGAGCGAGGCAAGGCAGAACCGGCGTGCTGGCTCCTGGGGCGGAGGTCGACCGGAAATTGAACCCCTTCAGGATACCCCCAAGATCATTCGAACCCGGATGTAATGCGGATCCTCGCGAATGCGTTCCTGGCTAAAGCCCTGGGATGGGCTCCTGTAGCCCATGCAGGCGATTTTGCCCTATTCAGGGGAGGACAGGCCTATCCAAGATTCATCGTCATCAGGAATTCTGCATTCGAATTCGACTTGGCCATACGCGTGCGGAGTAATTCCATGGCCTCTACAACGCTCATGTCCGAGACAACCTTGCGAAGCCGCACGACCAGATCCAACTCCTTGGGGTCCAGCAGCAACTCCTCGCGACGTGTGCCAGAAGCTGCAATGTCGATGGCGGGCCAGATCCGCTTCTCCACCAGTTTCCGAGTGAGGTGCAGTTCTGAATTACCTGTCCCCTTGAACTCTTCGAAGATCACTTCATCCGCCTTGGATCCCGTGTCCACGAGCGCCGTTGCGATAATCGTCAGCGAACCACCATCCTCGATGTTCCTCGCAGAACCAAAGAACTTCTTGGGCTTGATCAAGGCAGCATTGTCCACACCGCCGGTACCAATCTTGCCTGAGTTCGGGGCTGCATTGTTGTAACCACGGGCCAAGCGAGTGATCGAGTCCATCAAGACCACTACGTTCTCGCCGACCTCGACCATTCGCCGTGCCTTCTCCATGACCATCTCGGCAACCTGGATATGGCGTGAAGCATGTTCATCGAAGGTACTTGCCACGACCTCAACGGTCTCGTCGGTGTTGCGACGGAAGTCCGTCACCTCCTCAGGACGTTCATCGACCAAGAGAACGATGACGTGGGCCTCGGGGTGATTCGTGGAAATGGCATTGGTGATTTTCTGAAGGAGAACGGTCTTACCAGTACGGGGCGGGGCGACAATCAGGCCCCGCTGTCCAAAGCCCAAAGGTGCAACCAAGTCGATCACGCGTGTCTCCAGCGGTTCCTGACCGGTTTCCAAGATGACACGCTGGTTGGGATGCAGTGGCGTGAGATTCTCGAAGGCCGCCAAGTTGTGGAGTTCCTTGGGCGCCCGACCATTGATCTCCTCAACACGAAGCATCGCGAAGTAGGTCTCCGTCTCCTTGGGAGGACGGATCAGGCCCTTGATGACCTGGCCACGACGCAGGCCGAATCGCCTGACCTGGGATGGCCCCACGTAGACGTCGTCCGGTGATGCCATGTACGAGTACTCTGCGCTGCGAAGGAATCCGAAGCCATCCGGCAGGAGTTCCAACGTCCCTTCGCCCATCATCAACCCCTGCTTGGCAGCACGGGCTTTCAGGATCTCAAAGACAAGCTTTTGCTTGGAGAGATTCGCTGGATCCTCGATCTTCTCCTTCTCGGCAACCTTGATCAGGTTCTGGCTGGACATCTTCTGCAAGGACGCCAGATCCTGGCCATCCTTCTTGGCCTTGTCGAACTTCGCTTGAGTCTTGGAATCCAGTTCCTTATCAAGTTGGGAAGCTTCCGCCTCCAGTTCCTCATCCGAGGGCACTTCACCTGGTTGAAGGGTCAGCATGGCAACACTGCTGCCACCACCTGATGACTTCTTGCGTCGTCTTCGTTTCTTGGCCATGGGTCTACCCGAGGGTCTGTTTCGCGACTGGTGGTCGTTGCGTTCCGGCATGGAGTACTCGATCACCTCTAAAAGGGAACCTTCAACGGATGTGGATCGTCAGGACATCCATGTGTTGAAGTGAGAAATAACAGCCACGTGTTTCCGAAAACCGTTTCCCTGTTTCATTTGAGACAACGCGTCTCAGAGGGGAATCCAGGCGTCAATCGCCTGAATGGCTGGAATGGTCATTGATGAGGGAGTCGAGGTAGTCCTCGACTGAACGGGCGAGATCCTCGACCTCGCCGTCGTTCCGTAGAACATGATGAGCCATTGAACGCTTCTCGTCAAGCGGTATCTGGGCAGCTTCTCGACGTTCCAACTCCCCCGCATCCCAGCCCCGGGTCCTCTGGAGGCGTTCTAAGCGGATATTTTGCGGTGCGTCAACGAAGAGTACGACGTCACAGCCCTCCGCAAGACCCGCTTCCAGAAGCAACGGTGCATCAATGACCAGTGCCGGGGTGCCATCAACAGCGTCCGCAAATATCGCCGACCGGGACTGCTCCACGATCGGGTGGATGATGGATTCCAACCATTTCCGTTCTGACTCGTCATGGAAGACGATGGCGGCAATCGCATCACGATCCACCGGCCCCTCTGTCGTGAAGATGTTATTTCCCCAGCGTGCCTGCAAGGCTTCCCGAATCGCCGGAGCCTCCAGCGCCTGCTTGGCAAGTTTGTCGGCATCCGCAACGACGCAACCACATTCACGCAGAACATTGGCAACCTGCGACTTGCCTGAGCCGATGCCGCCCGTCAGCCCGATGATTGGAATAGATTTTCCTGCCATCAGAACACCTGGCACACCATCATGATGTGTGCAGCCTTGGTCAATGGACGACCCGTTTCCAAGTCGTACCTTCTGGTCCGTCCTTGATTTCAATGCCTTGCTCAAGTAATTCATCTCGAATTCGATCGGCAGCCGACCAGTCCTTATCTTCACGTGCCGTGATCCGAGATTGAATCTTCTGCTCAATCCAGTTCACATCGAGATCACTGGAGGCCTCAACCGCTTCCGTCTCCAACTCCAAGACCCCCAAGACGTGATCCATACGCCGCAAGGCATCACGATCGATGGACCAGCAACCATCGCCCTCGCCAGACGCCGGTGCATCGACGGGAACCTCGCCAACAGCTTCATTCAGCACACCAATTGCCCCCGCCATGTTGAGATCATTCCCCACGGCTTCCAGGAAACGGGGTAGCGCCGACTCCAGCGGACCAGGCGTGGGTCTCTTGCCCTCTGCATTGGTCTCCAACCAATCCATCAGGCGTTTCCATCGCCCCACCTGTCGCTGAGCATCCTTGAGGCCCTGGAAGGTGAAGTTGGCGTTGATTCGGTAGTGGGTCCTGACCAGTTCAAGGCGGATCGCCGCCGGCGAGGCCCCGCGTTGGAGGAGGTCCCGGATCGTGAAGAAGGTGCCGGCGGACTTACTCATCTTCTTGCCGTCGACCATGAGATGCCGCGTGTGGAACCAGTACCGCGCAAACGCATCGCCGCCGGTCGCACCGCACGTCTGGGCAATCTCGCACTCATGATGAGGAAAGATGTTGTCCTCGCCACCGCTGTGCAAATCGATGATCTCGCCGAGCAATGCACCCGCCATCACCGAGCACTCCAGGTGCCATCCGGGGTATCCCTCGCCCCATGGACTTGGCCACCGCATGAGGTGCGTGGCATCTGGCTTCCAGAGCATGAAGTCGGCAGGATGTCGCTTTACGGCCTGGGTCGCCATATCAACACGACCACCTTCACCGCTGCGGATGGCATCGAGCGTATTCCCTGACAGCCGTCCGTACTCGGGAAAAGACTGCACATCGAAGTAGACAACACCATCATCAGCCACATACGCATGCTCACGCGCGATCAACGTCTCGACCAGCGCAATCATCTCGGGGACAAGTCGCGAGGGACGCGGCATCAACTCAGGCCGGTCAATCACTTCCTTGGCAACCTTCAATCCAAGGAGGCGGGCATCCTCAAGGAACGCCCCCGCATAGAAATCTGCGATTGCCATCGGGTCATCTGGATCGATATCCACACCCTCAGGAAGCGTGCCAGACTTCTTGGCTTCCAACATGCGCCGCGAGGCGACTTCCATCTTGTCTTCACCACCACCATCTGGATCGGCGTCTTCGGTCATATGTCCGACGTCGGTGATATTCATGACGTGGAGTACGTCATGCCCCATGACCTCAAGGACACGTCGCAGGATGTCTGCATTGAGGAATGAACGGAAATTCCCAATGTGCGCGTAATCGTAAACCGTGGGTCCACAGGAATAGAATGTCACAGGGCC
>JAYZAT010000080.1:0-11575 GCA_036339555.1 Planctomycetota bacterium | reverse complement strand
GTCGTAGCTGAGCATTGGGTAGCAATAATCTGCATCTGTTTTGGCAATGATCTTCCGCATACGTGGCGGGTCAAACGTTCCCCCCCAGATTTCCCACATCCCATCCTCTCGAATGATCGTTGTGCAAATTTGTGAGCCATCACCGGAAACGGATAGACCGTTATTGAAGGGCAAATCGGGAAGTCCTGACGGTTGTATCCCATCCGGTGTATTCACGAGTAAACGCTGCTTGTCGCCTTTGATGCCGCCGGGTTTGTGAATGAGCGTTCCGTTATCGGTGATGTTGAAACTGCTGTGAGCTCCATAACTGCTGTTGAGCCCTTCTAAGACGGGATGGCCTGCATCCAGGAGTTCATGGGTCTCGGGATTGAAGGGGGCCATATAGAGAGAGTCGCCACGGCTGAAGAAGAGGTGGTCTCCGATGGCCTGTGCGAATCCCGCCCGTTCTACAAGGACCTTGAGTTCCCCAGTGGTCAGGGAGACGGTGGCGATATTGATGCTGAATCCTTCGCTGTTGTAGAGCGAGACGTACATCAGGACGTGGTCGTCATCGAACCTGCCGATCAGCCCATCTAGACGCAGTTCATTGCTGTCGAGTTTGATGGGAATAGTTTTCTTGAAATCGCCGGTCCGGGCATTCAGGAGAACAAGCTGGTGCTGGCCATCTTCATCGGCAGCTTCGACAATGATTGTGTCATCATCAAACCAGACGGCGCCCCGCTTTGCGGGGAACAAAGAAAATCCGCCTCGCGCATTCTGGGCATTGGGGACCCTCGCCAGTTCAATCGGCGCAACATTCGAATCAATTCGCCCTCTGGAGATTCGGCCTGCCGTGTTGAGGACAAAGGACTCGCCGTCGGGTGAGAAGGCAAATCCAGTGAACCCTTCGAAATCGTGGATCACACGGAGTTGGGCTGAATCGCGTGGTCGGACGTAGAGACGCCACTCCAGTTTTGGCTGTCCACCTTTGCGATCGGCGTTCATTTCCTCGTAGCAGACCATCCTCAGGTAATCATCATCTGCAGAAGAGGAAAAAACATCGAGCTTCAGATTGTCCGGGACGCTCACGGCCCGATGACTCAGCGGTGCAATGGCGATCGCGTCGGAAGGCGATGATGAAGAGCGGTCAAAGAAATAGATCCAAGCGAACGCGATCACGGCGATGATGACGACGATGATCGTCGACGTAGGCACTCGCCAGGAGTACGTTGTGCCAGCGAGGGCAGAGGCTTCCGTACGCTCCTCTTGTCCGAGATCACGTAGTTCGACCAATTCCAATCGGGCATCGCCGATGTCACGAAGGCGGTCCTTTTTATCCTTGGCCAGACATCGCCGCAGCAGCGCCTTGAGCCTGACCGGTGTGTCGGTCGGGAGTTGATTCCAGGTGGGGTCCTTGTGCAGTGTTCGTCCAATGGCGTCCACGGCGGACTTTGATGCAAAGGGAGCCGTTCCGGTGAGCATTTCAAACAGGATGCACCCGAAGGAGAAGATGTCAGTCTGCTTGTCGACTTCATGGCCGCAGGCCTGTTCCGGGGAGAGGTATCCGATAGTCCCCATCATCATGCCGGGCCTGGTGGAGGATTGATCCTGGCTTCCCCGTGAGAGATCCAATACGGTCGCAGCATCCGGTGAGGGGTGTTGACCGCGGGCATCATCGGTCGCCTCTTCATCTTCGATGGCCTTGGCGAGTCCGAAATCCAGGACCTTGACGTTGCCCTTGGCGTCGAACTTCACGTTCTGTGGTTTGATATCCCGATGGATGACCCCTTCCTGGTGCGCGTATTCGATGGCGTCTGCGATCTGGATCGCGATCGGCAGCATCTGTCTCCAGGGGATCGGGCCACGCCTGTTGATTTCAGCCAGGGTGTCTCCGGAGACGTACTCCAGGACCACGTACGGCCGAGAGTCTTCGTTATCGACTTCATAGATGGCAGCAATATTGGGGTGGTTGAGCGAAGCCAGGAGCTTGCCCTCTCGTTGGAACCGGGCCATACGCTTGGTATTGAAGACCATCGAATCGGGGAGGACCTTGATGGCCACATCCCGATCGAGTGAGTCATCATGAGCGTGGTAGACGATTCCCATGCCGCCGCGACCGGCTTCGCCCAGGACTGCGTACTTGCCTATTCGATCTTCAGCCACTTAGCTTCTCCAGGGCTTGGGAATACAGTCCTTATCAGGGTACTCCAGGCTCGCTGGTGCCTCCAGTACGACCCCTGCGAGCCTCCCCAGTGGCATGGGTGTTCGACTTTGATCCTCGGGGGGGTTCATGCTGTGCTGTCGGGTATTCTTGAGCCATGAAATTGCTTGTTGCCACAGTTGTTTCTGGTCTGGCTGTGCCTATGGTGGCCCATGCCCAGAACATCACCTTCCCGCACGATGGCCTCGACCGCGAGTATCTCATTCACGTCCCGAATGAGCTGCCCGAATCGGCATCCTTGGTGCTGGTGTTGCATGGCTACGGCATGAATAACAGCCAGTTGGAGAAGTGCTGTGGCTGGCCGGACCTTGCCGATGAGCGCGGGTTCGTCGTCGCGTTCCCCAATGGAAGCTTGGATAAATCGAACAAGCACTTTTGGGACGTCGACTACCCCATTCACCAGGAGATTGAAATCGACGACGACGGCTTCCTGAGAGAACTCGCATTCCATCTTCAGGACCTGTATGGAATCAATCCGGACAAGGTCTTCGTGACAGGATTCTCCAACGGTGGCGACATGTCCTACCAACTAGCTTGCCGCGAATCCGAGACGTTCATGGCCTTCGCGCCGGTTACTGGAACGATGATGGACTCGCTCTTTACCAATTGCGACCCAGCTGTGCCGCATCCCATTCTGGCGATGAACGGTACGAGCGACAACGTCGTGCTCTACAACGGTGACATGGACAACGCGACTGGCTGGGGCCCATACCGATCGGTCCCGGAAATCATTGCGTTTTGGGCAAAGGTCCTGGAAACAACGGACATGGATCAAACCAACCTGCCGGATGTGAATCCCAATGATGGCAGCACCGTGAGGCTTGACATCTACAGTTCTTTGCAGAACGACTTGGAACTCTGGTTCTACGCGGTCATCGGCGGTGGACACGAGTGGCCGGGGGCGTGGGGCAACATGGATATTAATGCCAGTGTCGAGATATCAAACTTCTTCGAGCGGAATTCGGAAGCACCCTGCATCGGAGATGTGGATGGATCCGGCGAGGTGTCGGTCAATGACTTGCTTCTCGTGCTTGGTGAGTACTCCAGCTGCACAGGTGAGTGCAGTGGCGATCTGGACGGCGATGGTGATGTCGACGTCGAAGATGTGCTGGCCGTTATCGAGCTTTGGGGAACGACCTGTGAATTCTCTGGTGCCTGCTGCTTGACCGATGGAAGTTGCCAGTACATCGAATCCGTCGAATGCGAGACTGTTGGCGGCGAATGGAATGGATCGCTTTCATCCTGTCTGACCTCCAGTTGTTCCAACAGCGCATACGACGAATGCCACAATGCAATGCCCGTCATAAATGGACAAACCGTCTTCTCGACGCTTGATGCCACCACCAGCACTGATGTCTTTGACGACGAACTTTGCCAGGGTGCCTGGCTTGGAGGCGTGTATAACGACATCTGGTTTACCTATGAGGCCACGTGCAGTGGCTTGCTTACTCTCAGTACCTGTAATAGCGCAACCTTTGATACGGATCTGGTTCTCTATAAGGGCAACTGCCTCAACAAGGTCCAGGTTGCCTGTAATGGAGATGGCAACAATTGCTCGGGCTATACCTCGCTCCTGGAGACGGAAGTCACATCGGGCACCAGTTACCTGATCCGGCTTGGCGGGTGGGGGGGCGGCAGTTCCGGAACCGGCACCCTGTCCATCAGTTGTGAGGAGTAAGCCTGGGGTGACAAGGACGATCTTCCTGTGAAACAAACAACCCCCTGCTGATGCAGGGGGTTGTTCTTTAATTTGTATTTCACTTAGGCCAATACCATCAAAGAGGGATCCAAGATGTCAGCAGGCGCCCCACCGTTCGATCAACAGCAGTAAGTCATTGACACCGACGATGCCATCTTCGTCCCAGTCCCAAATGTCATGTGGTTCTCCGAAGGCAGCAATCAAGCCAAGCAGATCTTGAACACTTACCTGGCCGTCACCGTTGCCATCGCCGATGCAGATGCAAACGGGATCGAAGGAGTTGTCACCGAGGTCTGTCCATCCGCCGGAGATGGGAACGGAAATTCCGCAGAACTGTGAGTTGACAATCTCGGCATGAGACGGTGAAAAGAGGGTGATTGCCGGGCTGCCGGAGTTCTGGAAGGAGCTGTTGTCGACAGTCAGCATGACTTCTCCCTCGACAAAGATGGAATCCTGCACGTGGTCCTCGAACGTGCATCCAAGGAATGAGACATCGTTGAAGCCCTCGGTGCCGATGCCTTCATTGGCAATGTGCACGCCGCCGATCTGATCGCCCTCGCCTCGGCGGAAGGTGCACTGCTCGACCTGGATATGTCCACCAGGTCCATTGGGAGCAAGCAGAAGGTGCCCGCCGCTCTCTGAGGTATTGTCCTCGAAGAGGCAGTCCACGATGAGTAGATTCTCGCCCTCGTTGAGAACTGCCGACATCGCACCTCCCCAATCGCTTGAGGTGTTGTTGCGGAAGGTGCACCCACGAACTTCAACATCTAACTCGTCGCCCACGGTCCAACTGTCAATACGCAGTGCAGCTCCCGCGAAGTAGTTGAGGTTGTCTTCGAATACGCAATCGACGACCTGAGCGGTGGCTTTTTTGATCGTGACTGCTCCGGTGAAGGAGTGCTCATGGTTTCGGATTGTCAGTCCACGTACTTCGCCCGAGGAGTAGGAAGGGAAAAATACGGAGGCGTAGTCCATGTGCGCGGAACCATCAACGATCGTCGTCGCTGGGCCATCCGCGGATCGAACCAGTACGTGGTCTTCCTTAAAGGAAAAACTGTCGGTGTAGACGCCCGGTGCCAGGACAACTTCATCGCCGGGAGCGGCCGCGTCGATGGCTTCCTGAACCGTGGCATACTCTGTTGGTACCTGGAGGGTGGCTGCGAGCACTGAGCCGGCGCCAGCTAGCATTGAAACTGTAGATACAGAAACGAACAGTTTGGCATTGAGGGGCACGGGAGGTCTCCTTCCTCTGGTGTGTGGTGCTACCGACCTTCCTCTAGTGGACGGTGCTGCCGAGGAGAAAGAGCAGCCTTTCGCGATCTTGCGCAGAATGTCCAAAACTAACCAAATTTGCCCTGGACAGGTCCGTTTTCGAGCCGTGCTCAGAGTGTGCACAAGGCCTTGTGGCCTGCTCACATTGAGCCTCATTTTCCACCCCGAAGCCTCCTGGAAGAACGACAAACCCTGCCAAGAAGGGGGGTTGCCATCAGCATACAGGCTGTAAAGAGCTCGCTGGCATGCCATCAACCGTTTATTTGAAATCCACACGGCGGTCTCAGTGGTGTTTCCCAGGCACATTGATCTGCCACCCCCAAGAGCCATCTTCGCTTGTACAGCCCGGCTTGAGGACCGTATTCCTTGACCTTGATTGAAGCCGAGATGCCCGCTGAGGAACAGGGGCACCGACAGCTTCGCGATCTGAAAAAGAAAACACCACTCAACCCTTCTGCACATTGCAGGGGGGTTGATCTTAGTGCGTGAGCTGCCGACTTGATGGTCAAAATGGATGGTCAGTGGTCTCTGGAAGACCTGGATGGTGGAAACCATACGCAACACCTATGAACAAACTCCTATCGAAGTAGGGATTGTCTTTTTTGTAAATGAGGTATCGTGTGTGCATCTATTTGCCTGAGGTGAACTGCGATGACTGATGGTTGGTAAGAGCAACGATTGCTTTATTCAGTACTATGAGACATGAAGCTCATCGTGAAAGGCCTTGCAAAGGAGGCGATGTCATTAGGACTTTTGCCACAGTTCTCGTCTTGGTGACCGCAGCTGTTTTGCCGTCTTGCACACCGGCCCCCAATGCTGAGGGCGACTTTGCGCGAGCTGCCCGGGTGACCGCTGGAGCCGCAAGTGATCCACAAGAGCGTCTTCGAGATGAACTTGGTGAGTTCATGGTGTATTTCGATCGAACGATCACGCGACTCAAAAACAATGCCATCAGGCTGGCTGACGGTAATCAAGAGGAGCTGCAGACAATTCGGAGCACGGTTCTGCTGATCGAGCGGAAGTTCACAGAGGCATATGCACAACCAGATTCATATGTTGCGCTTATTGAACTCTGGTACGACGCGTATCGATTGAATGCCTGGCGATGGGAATATGAAAAACGTAATCTTCTGCTGCTCAAAGCAACAGGCATCGCTCATATTCTCAATCGAATTCGTCATATTGCACGGCGTTGGACCCAGCCTGAAACGTTCAATCTTCTTGACGAGAAGATCCGAGAAAAGGCAAGCATAGATGAACAAAAAGAAGACTTCGTTGATCCAAAACGGATGCTTGTTTCTAAAACCCCTGTTCTTGTCAGTGAAAACGATTCCACTGGCATTGTAAGTGTGCTTGGTCTTCCATTTGCTCCCTTTGCAGCAGCAGATAGCATCTCCCGCACTGCGGCCGAAATGGGTGTGGAAGCTCGGAGAATCGCAGATCGTGTTGATCGATTGCCCAGCGACCGGGGGCACCAGGCCGAGATGATTGTTCTTGAAGTTCTTACAAGCCCCCAAGTCGAAGCGGTCCTGCTGGATCTGGAACAACTGAGTTTGAACTTTGCAAGGATCTCTGATGAGGTCGCCAAATTGGAAGATGTGGTTGATGGGCTTCCGACTCGAGTTCGGGAAGAGTCATTGATTCTCTTGGAGTCCCTGGACGGTCGATCGGAAGAATTGATCACGATTAATCGCTCCCTGAAGGAAACCTTTGAGAGCGGGGGCCAGACGCTTGACAGTCTTGCCGTGGCAAGCGTCTCCTTGAATGAACTGACCGTTCAAGTGGAGAAGACCACCCTGGTCCTGGATGAGTTGTTTGCCTTGTCAGAATCTCTGAATTCTGATCCTGATGATAAGAAGGATACGCTTCTTGAGTTGCGACAGACTGTCGAAGCCATCACCGAGACCTCTCAGTCACTTCAGAATCTACTTGCCGCTCCTGATCTTGAAAACGTAATCGATCGAGTAGACGCATCCATTCAGGCGGCGGCCCTGGAGGCGGATCTAACTGCCAGCAAGCTCGTGGATCGCCTGACCTGGCGATTGGCGATCTTGCTATGTATTGCCTTTGTCCTGGGTGCCATTCTCGTTCTGATTGCAGGCTGGCAGAAAAGAAGACTGGCCTCGCGTTCATGAGAACGGAGATGTGTCAACGTCGTTTTCAGATTGACAACATCCGGATCAGCTGAGTTTGTCTTTCAACTCAGGGCAGGTGTTTCACGCGCAAGATGAGCACAAGCCAGACAACGTCAGATCGTGATATTCCAGTTTGAACCCATTGGGGATGAGTTTATTCAATCCACCGGGACATCCATGGATGTCAAAGTAGCGGTCACAGGCTGGGTGGAGTAAACCAACTAGCTGCAGATGTTTCCGAAGTAGTCCAGCATCAATAGCACGTCATTTACTGTGATGACACCGTCGTCATCGAGATCATGGTCATTGTTTTTCTGACCATAACTGGAGATGAGTGCCAGCAGATCGTTTACATCGACGGCGCCATTGCCATCGAAATCTCCAGGGCAAGCATCCGAGAAAACGTGATCAGCGTGCGTTGGGTTGACGTCGTCGTTCGCGGGATGTTCTTCGAGTCCGTCACAGGACGTCCGACCGTTGTTGAAATGCGCAGTCTGGCGGTAGTACCCCTCGTAGCAGGTTCCGTGGCCCTCTGCATCACCTCCAGCGTGGAAGGTGTCCGAGACGGTTCCGAACTGCATGGCGGATTCCTCGATGATCGCGTTTCCGCTCACGTTCGACCAGCCTACAAAGGCCGCGTTTCTGACTAACGCCTGACCTGACACGGTGGATGAGTGGGTCACCGTGGCCTGCCCTTCGATTCGTGCGTTCTCCAGTACTTGACCATTGCTCAGTACCTGGGCTTGTGGACCGACGTAAGCCGTGGGTGCCACGTAGGCCGAGGAAGCGACGAATCCACCACCATTTGGGTGTGAACTCCCATCGATACCGCGATGGTTGTTCACAAATGGAACCGCACCATGAATCTGTATCTGCCAGGGATAACGGTAGATCTTTGGCCAGCCTGGTTCCCAAAAGTAGTCGTGGTGTGTGTCTGGTGCACCGAGAACTACAAAGTAGAGCTCTTCGTCATCGAGTTGAATGTCAAAAGAGACAGCGACCTCTTCTCCTTCGGCGGCATCATGCAGTTCGCTGTAACGCGGAGCCCCTGAGTTCATGGCGACGAAGCCGAAACGAAAACCTGCACCACCTGCGGCTTCATTGGGGTGACCGTAGAATGTGAGATCGACTGTGGAAGCGCCCTCGTTTATCTGCAGTTGGACGGTGTTGTAGCCATAGTCCTGAGGCGCAATGTAGTCGGGCACCTTCCAGCAGTTCTCCTGATTCTCCATGGGCAGGAGTGCCGTGAACCGCCGTGTGATCAAATTGTGATCAAATTCGTTTTCCACGGTGTGTCGCATCTCTTCGCCGAATCCGTAGTCGAAGAACACATTGCGAAGCGCATAGTCCCCGAACAAATCATTCAGTTCCGGTTGTGAGACTCCCATGATCCGCTTGAAGGCGGTCAGAGGGTGTTCCTTCCCGGCGATCGTTTCCCTCCCAAGTCGATTGATGGCCTCGATGCCGTTGGTTTCCTCGATTTGTCTGAGGAAGAGAGTGTTCCCGTAGTGGTGCCTCGTCGACGACCAGTGGTAGTGGGCGGTGTTGAAGAACCGGATGTAGTCGACTGCTTCAAGCAGCGTCGGATAGTGATTCTCCGCCATGTACTGCGCATGGCATTCCCAGAAGAAACCGTGCGGCTCGTAGTTGATGAACCCGTGACCGGGATGATCGATGTAGATCTGGCACTGGAACGAATGGGCCAGTTCGTGGGCTAGCGTGAAGCTCGGGTCGTGGGTCGCATTCGGGTGTATCCACATCGCACCGATGGTGTTGTCGTACTGTCCCCCGAATGCCCATCCCGTCCAGGGGGCATTACTCCAGGTGTTATTCATCACCACGATGATCTTGTACAGCGCCAGGTTGCCAACCTCATCGTCGAGGAATCCGATTTCGTCAATGTATGTCGTGTAAGTGGACTCCAACTGCTGCAGGATCGAGGCAGGATCGAAATCGATGTCGGGGGGCGCCTGCGTGGGGTCCATCCCAGCGAGTTCTCCCCAAAGGACTATGAAGTTGTCCGACTCCGCGGATCGCTTGAGGGTTACTTCGGGGTATTTATCGAATTGATCCGGCCAGTAGACCTGCTTCTGCTGCGCATGGCAGACGCTGGAAATCGAGAGGACGACCAGAAAGGCAACGACGCGTACGAGGAACGGCATGTTCAATTCTCCGAGCAAGGACAAGGATGCTTCGAACCAAGCGTATGCTAATGCAGCTCAGATCGGTACTTAGATCCCTGATTTGTACTGTAAAGTACCGGCCTTATCCAGTCTCTCACGCTGGGAGGCTAAGCACAGCGACCAGGAGGCATATCCAGAGTCGATTTGTTGTCCGGACAGAAGTGTGTCAATGGCCAGAAGGCTTCATGAAGATGTAGACACCCCAGCCATGGGCGTCTCTTTCGTATTCAAAGTACTTGCGTTGGTCCTCGGCCGTTGTTGCCAGTAGTTCCGGGACGTCGGGGTCATCGGGATTTTCATCGGCGTATTTCTGAGCCGAGAAGTTGGTTAACTGGGTGTAATGATCCCAGTCGCTTTGGGTGTTTCCCATCGAATAGAGATAGGTCAAACCCTGGCCTCCGCCCATGGCGGTATTTTCAGCATGGGTGTTCAGTCCTGGTTCCTGTGAAGACTCAGCGCGACGAAACGCATCGCCCACCACGACCACCCCTCCTGGTTTTACCCATTCGCTTAGGTGGGCGAGGGTTCCGGAAAGCCCGCCAAATACCCAGGTGGCGCCGATACAGAATGCTGCAGAGAGTGAGTTTGCATCGATCTGCAAGGTGCTGCCATCACCCTCGCGAATTTCAATACGTTCAGAGAGCTTCCGAGAGGCGACTTTCTTTAAGGCATCCTCAACTTCCCAGGGCGAAATGTCGATCCCGATTCCCGTAATGTCGTACGCCTCTGCGAGTCGACAGAGCAGTTCTGCCTTCCCACAGGCGATGTCAACGACCTTGCCTGGGGACAAGTCCAAGACAGAGATGATGCGTTCGAACTTGTGTTCGGATAGGGGATTCATGAACGCATGAAAGCGATGCAGGATCCCATAGTATTTCCACATATCCATGTTCATACCCAACACCGTGCTTTTCCGAGACTGAATCTCACTCTGTTCGCTGCAGGAATCAGATCCCATTGTATATCTGCATCCTGGAAGCCCACGGATTCAGGAGCGAGATCGTTCGGTATCTGCGATATCAAACCGGTTGCCGACATCGCCCAGTAAAAGGTTATGTGCCCAACCCATGTGGATCTCCTCGGTTTCGTGATGGTCTCTGTCAAGAATCGCTGAAGCAATGTTGCTCCACTCCAGCTAAACACAATGTAGCCGAAGCAGGGGTTTGTCTTTCAAAGCGGGTGAGGCGATTCGAGCACCCGACAGTCACATTGGAAACGTGTTGATCTGGATTCCTGCGACCTCGACAGAACACTTCCATCACCGTGCTAAGTTTGATCGAGTTGCGCCAAGCACTCACTTGGCCAAATTGATCAGGCTTCTTCCGCGCCCCAGTGTTCCCTCACGAGTTGCCATGAATGGCTTTCAATCATCGTCGATGATGTCAACAAAGGCATGTAGCTCATCCTGGGACAAGGTCCCCTTGCTGACAAGCAGACGGATCAAGGAAGCCAGATACAGTTTTATCTGGTCATTCTCGATCTCGAGCTCTGTCAGCCGCACCTCCTGTTGTTGGTCTACTTTGGATTTATTCGTGATCTTCTGATGAAGATATTTGATGTCACGTTCGGTATCTGCGATATCAAGCCGGTTGCCGACATCGCCCAATAAAAGGGTACGACCCCAACCCATGTGGATCTCCTTGGTTTCGTGATGGTCTCTTTCAAGAATCGCTGAAGCAACGTTGCTCCACTCCAACTAAACACAATGTAGCCGAAGCAGGGGTTTGTCTTTCAAAGCGGGTGAGGCGATTCGAACGCCCGACATTCACGTTGGCAACAGGGTTGTATCGAAATAAAAGCGTGTTTTTTGAGTCTCCAGTAAGGGGGTCAAGGGCATGTCCATCGCATCGTGTGTTCTGGAAGGTTCCCGTTTGTACGTGTTGAGCGTGGTGGTATGATCGAAATACACTGCAATCGTGGATACCGGGGAGGGAGATCGAATGAAGTGCGCACTCACGATTCTTGCCGGAGTCTCGATTGTCGCATTCGCGGGTTGCGGGACGCCACCGACTTACCGGGCGCTCATGCAGGACGTTCTTCTCGAGGCTGATTACTGGGAAGACGAGCCACGTATCATGGCGGTCGG
>JAYZAT010000079.1:0-7068 GCA_036339555.1 Planctomycetota bacterium | reverse complement strand
GGTGAACCGTTGTCGCCTGTAGCCCAGCGGTAACCGTTGCTGGGGTGGCAGGGGCTTTCAATTCGGTGAAAACCCTGGACGATTCCCGGAAGCCATGTTCCCGGTGCGCCACCCTGGGTGCTACCAAACCGGGATGATGCGAAGACCATCAGCTTGGAGGTATTGCGCACATCCGACAAGCTTCTCATCCAGGGACATCTTGAGAGGTTGCCGTACTCGTAGAGCGCATACAACGCGTTCGAAAGATCTTCGCCTTGTCCGCCGATCCATTCCCCGTTGAGACCGAATGCTGGATGGAGGGTGGCAGCGTATTGGTGGTCTTCGACATCAATGAGCTCTCGTCGGACGACTTCAAGCGATTTTGGAAAGAAGGTCTTCTTCGGGTTTTCCAGGTAGGGGGAGAGTCGCCAGAACCAGCGTTGCTGGGGCTCTCCATCCATAATCATGTTCCCATTGAAATCGTAGAGAGGATCTTCACTTGGCTCCGAATCGGGGTAATACCCCTTGAGGAGTTCGCCGTCTCGGTCGACGGCGTAGTCCCGCCAAGCCGCGACTGCTGCTCGGGCCCCAGAGAGTTCCTCAACGGCGCGGCCTTGGGATTCAAGGCTGCCCATGATGGGCAGGGCAATGGCTGTGAGTAGGCCAAGGATCACAATCACCACCATCAACTCCAGGAGGCTGAAGGCACGACGTGCAGGGGCTGGAATAGAAAGTTGAGAGAAGTTGAGCATGGGCGGTTTGGAAGTGAGTTGGGGAATCGTACGTCGCGTTTTATTGAAACTCAATCGCAATTTGGTGTCAAAGTATTGCAACTGAGTCTCATCTGATCTAAGGTTCCCCCCCTGAGGAGTTCGAAGGATGTGTTGTTCTAGATCCAGTCTTCTGTATGCACTTCTGGGAGCGTTGTCTTCCGGCTATGCTTGTGCTGATTTGTATCTAAGTGATTATTCAGAACCAGATTACGATCGTTGGAATTACATGTTCAACGGAACGCCCGGGGAGCGGATCGTGGCCTCGACCTTCTCAGCCTATGGCTCGGGTTATGACTTTGATGACCGCGATGGGCAGGTCCTCCTGGGCTGGGTCACGGTGGATATTCCAACCGACCTGCCAGCCTCCTCCTATCGAGTCCTGTCGATGACGGTCGACATTGCCATCGCCAGCGATGACATCGTCTACGACCCCACCCTCGATGATCGTGCCACCCATGAGCCAGACGGTCCCGCTGACGCAGATTCCGGGCGACCCGTTTGTCTTTCCGGTGTTGGTTTCCGTGGCGGCTATGACGCGGAAACCTACGGTGAAACTGGCTTGCATCCCTTTGGAGCAACCCGAGGATTCCGCAATGCCCACCCCTTGGGATTCACACCAGATGGAGAAGCCATCGATGTGTCCAACAATTTGACCGAAGCGTTTGACCCGACGTTCTTCGCCGTGGGAAAGAACAGCGAGTTGACGCCTGGCGAACTCATTCCTGAACTCGGTCGCTTGCAATTTGATGTCGACCTTGAGGATCCCCACGTGGCCTGCTACTTGGCGGAGTCCCTCTCATTTGGAACCCTCGACGTGATGATCACCTCCCTGCATCCAGCCTCCGAGCCCGGGTCAGGTGGTGAAACAAATTATCCCAACTGGATACTGAAGGAACATCCCCTGGTCACCATTGATGCTGTCGATGCAGCCACGTTGATCCTGGAGGTCGAAGTGGTTGAGCCTTCCGGTGTACCCGGTGATACGGATGGTGATGGATTTGTCACTGTCGATGACTTGTTGAATGTCCTGGGGAACTTCGGGTCATGCCCATGTTGCCCCACGGATTTTGATGGCGATGGCTATGTCAACGTAGATGAGGTCCTTGCCGTGATTGCTAATTGGACCGGGTAATTCCGGGTTTTAAATAGATCAGGTTTCTTACGAAATCGGATTGGGGAGAAGGAGTTCGTTGTAATGAATCGTATTTTTATTGGCATAACAGGCCTAATCTTGACGGCAAGTTCAAGTGCATTGGCTGGCTACGTTGTTGAAGACATCCCGTCTTGGAGGGGTGATGCAAACACAGCCCACTACGAGTGGGAAACCTTCGCGAGTCCGTACGGCAAGCCGAACTTTGCGAACAATGTGCCACCCACTCCCGATGCGATGCTCTTCAACTTCGGGGAGGATGCCATCATCACTGGTGCCGGCAATATCTATGGTTACGGTGGCGCCTTGAACATTCATACCTACGGCTATTCCGATACTGATATTCAGGATGTGGTATTCAACTTTGCCACAATGGGGACCGAGATCGATTACACCGGCGCCATGCTTGCTTGGAACGATGGAACCGATGGTGGTGAATCGGGCATCGTCATGCCCCTCTCTGATTACAACATGAATTACTACGAGGAAGTGGACTTCGGCCAGGGACCGGGTGCCATCGTCAATGTCAGTTGGAGCTTTGATCTCTCGGGCATCTCTGCTGACATTCGCGAAATCGGGCTCATCTGGAGCTCTGAAACAAACAACATCAGCCTGAACACGGCCTCGATGGACATGAGATATGCGGCCATTCCAGCACCTGGTGCGTTGGCGTTGCTTGGCTTGGCTGGTCTTGCTGGACGTCGTCGTCGTCGCCACTGAGGGCAACGGATACGGCTTGAGACAACTTGTTTAGAGTGCGACCTCGCGAGGTATCGGAAGAGACTTCGCGAGGTCGTTTCTTTTTAAGACACCACAACGATCAGCGTAATGAGCGTGGCTGCTGCCAGCAGTGCAATACCTGTTGCGATGGCTGCAGCTTGGGGGTGAACCTGTGCGAAGGCACGGACATCCGCCATGAGTGGCGTGTCATCTGGTAACTCAGGTTCCTGCTCAATACGGTGGAGATCGTTCAGCATGGCATCTGCTGAGGCGTAGCGGGTTTCGACGTCATGGGCATGCGCTCGACCAATGATCCGACGCAGTTCGCCGCTCGTATGGTCGTCGTTGTCGAGGTCATTCCGAAAGAGCCAATCCATCATCCCGCCCAGCGAGAAGATGTCGGACCGGACATCCATCCGCGACCAAGGCGTGTCGACCATCTCAGGGGCTCGGCATGAGAGGCCATCAATTGGAGGCTCGAACTCGCACCGGAGGAGTCGGGGCAGTCCCATCGCTCTGATCATCGGTCGCCCAAGGTCGTCAACCAGGACACGTCCCGGGTGCAATCCACCATCCAGGATGCCACGGCCATGACCAAAGGCGACGGCTTCCACCAGCCGTGTCGCGAGTTTGATACGGGAATGCAGAGTGGGCTTCCGGTGGTCGATCCAGGTGACGAGGTCTTGTTGCTCGGTCGACATGGTCACGATGAAGGCGCGAGGACCAGTACCGAGGATAGCTGTACCAACTTCGAAGAGTCCGAGGAGGCCCGGGTGCTCTAACCGAGTAATCATTTCTGACTCAATGCGAATGCGACGGACATCACTGTTGTCCAGTTCGGGCCCAAGCACCTCAAGGAGAACGCGTTCCCGAGAACCCTCGGCTTCGGCCAGGAACCGATCATGTTCCACATCATCCAATCGCTCCAGCAAGCGGAAATTGCCAAGCAAGTCGCCAGCACCTGGTGCGGCAATAGCGCCTTCCTCTGGCTCGCCCGCCGAGAGCGTGTGTGATGGATCTGTTGCGGAGAGCACTTTCTCCGTCGAGCCATACTGGTCCAGGAGGAGACCGACCTCGGCTTTCAGGTCCTCGTCCTCACCACAGGAGTCAGCCAAAAAGATCTCTCGCTGCTCGATGGGAAGATCGAGCGCTTCGCTGAAGATACGGTCGGCTTGTTGTTGTGTTTCCTGTGGCACCGGTTCAATATCACCCTTGTATCCGTCATTGGACTAGGAGACCCCAGGTGACGAGGCTCGTCGATTGGGCGTCTTCTAGCGGCTCCTCTAGAGTACCACGCCGAGGGCTCAAACCGTGCCTGTTCTGGACCCAAGCGACTCATGACCTTGATCCCAGTTGAATCCCGCCCCATGCGACGCCTCCTCTTGACGGGGCGCTCTGCCTGGATGGATCTGTTCCTGCTTGGCTGGTCGCGCTACGCGGAGTTGCTGTCTTACTCGGTCGAGTATGAGCACATCGGTCCTGGTGAGGTGATGCTGGAAAACGTTGAACCTACTGCTTGATGACCTCCAGCGACACGATGACCTTGACGGTGTCGCCCAATGCACCCCTGTTCACGCCCCAACTCATGCCGTGATCGCTGCGCTTAATCGAGAACGTCGCCTCGAAACCGCTTCGAAGGCCGCGTCCCATGTCCGCTTGGCCAACCATTTCGAGCTTGACGGTCACAGGCTTGGTCTGTCCCAAGAGCGTCAGATCCCCTGACATATCCCAACGGTTTTCACCATTCGGAGTGCAGCCGGTGCTCTTGAAGGTCATGTCCGGGTACTCAGACTCGTTAAAGAAGTCCATACTTCGCAGGTGGTCATCCAACTTGCCGTTGCCTGAGTCGACGCTCTTGACAGGAATCTTGATATCGAATTCAGGGCATGCTTCACCGGCACGATCCCAGACGATCTCCCCCGTGGGTTCATTGAACCGTCCCCAGAACGCACCTGCGCCCAAGTGCGTGACACGAAAAAGAGCGGTGCTGTGGACGGAATCGACCTTCCAGGTAACCGGGCCATCCGAGGTGGTCGGCGTGGGAGAGTCATCTTGTCTTGCAAGTCCACCAGTCACCATCGCCAGGACAAGCAGCGCGGTGGTTGAGAGTGCCAGCATTGAACGTGATACGCGTTGTGTCTTATTCATCGGTCTTCCTCAGATAGTCCCATGCCGCGACGATCCGGTGAGGCCGGTCGAAGGGGTTTTCTGGGCGGGTTGTTCTTGATTGCAGCGAGCATTTCGTCAATGGCTCGTTGGAGTTGTGGATCGGTTCCACTCATCATGATTTCAGGATTGGCGATGACCTCGATATCAGGATCGACACCGTGGCCTTCAACACCCCAGGTCCCATCGGTTTCATAGAAACCAAATGTCGGAACGACAACACCGCTGCCATCAATCAGGCTGGGATTGCCTGAGATTCCGACCAGTCCTCCCCAGGTTCGTTCGCCGATGACCGGACCGAGTTCTGCTTCACGGAAGAGCCACGGGAACATGTCGCCACCAGAGCCCGCGAGGCCGTTGATGAGCATGCACTTTGGCCCGTGGTGGGCGGAATATGGTGTGGTCCAGTCCCGACCATTACGGACAGCCCAATGATTGGTAACCGGTCGATCCAGAAGTTCAATGAAACGCCAGGGGATTTGGCCGCCACCATTGAAGCGTTCATCGATGATGAGCGCGTCCTTTCCGGACTGCCCGAAGAACTGCCGGAACAACTCGTTCTGCCCGTTGATACCTGTGTTTGGTACATGGATGTATCCCACGCGGCCGTCACTGGCTTCATCAACGGCAAGCCGATTGTCCTCGACCCAAGAGCGATAGCGGAGATCTCCTTCATAGCCAACAGGCGTAACAGTCACTTCACGTTCCTGATCATCCTCTCCGGTTCTGACGGTCAGAACAGTCGGAGTCCCAGCCGTTCCAACCAGTGCGGCATGTGGATCGACCTCGGGGTCAAGGGGGATGCCGTTGACGGCGAGCAGGTAGTCGCCTTCGTTGACATTGAGCCCCGGTATGCCAAGTGGTCCCCGGGCATCAGCATCCCAACTGCCGCCTCGGTGAATTCGTTGGATTCGCCAGCCACCATCGGCAGATTCGAAGTCAACACCTAGCAGGCCAACGGGTTCATAGTCTCCGTACTCATACGGGCTCCCGAAGTTGTAGGCATGGCCGACATTCAATTCCGAGATCATCTGATTGATCACGAAATTCAGATCTTCCCGTGTGGTGCAGTCGACCAACATCGGACGGTACTGTTCGCGAACAGCCTCCCAGTCCACACCGTGCATGTTTTCCAGGTAGAAGTAGTCGCGGAAGATGCGCCAGGTGTCATCAAAGATCTGTTCCCATTCCGCTCGCGGATCGACGATCACCACCATTCTCGAGGTGTCGACAGGTGAGAGTTCGGTTCCTTCCATGGTCGGTGCGACTGCCAGTGATTCTCCATCACTGATGAGCATGGACGCTCCATCGGGCGTAAGCATGAAGAAGTCGCCAGCGGCAATGAGCGCAGGTTCGGCCTCACGATCATGGGTATCCAGTGCGAAGATGGCCTCCTCACTGTGGTCCACGTAGATCAGTTGCCCATTGTCCGTGATGGCAAGCTGGCTGTAGGAGCCGGGCGGCATCGGCAATGGCATGGATCGTGACTCGAATCCCTGGATGTCTATCTGCATGGGTTCCGCTGCGCGTTCGAGCATCCACTCAGAGTCCTCATCTATGCCAGCGAGAGAGTCGTCCTGCAGGCTGAGCACCAGTTCCAGCAGAGGTTCCTGTCCTTCCACTTCGATGGAACGTAAGTGAACTTCACCTGTCTCGTCATCAAGATCAGCCTTGATTTCAATGGGTTCACCATCGTCTGCAGCCCAGGTACCTGCAAGAGTGCCTTCTTCATCCCGTTGAATTTCCAGCGTTACTTCTATCTCATCATCGCCGCCGTCCCATTGGCCGACCAGGATGTCCGTGTCAACTGGTTCCTCAGATTCTTCTGCATCTTCCCATTCCTCCTCATTGATTTCGACGAGCCAGGGAGATTCAATATCTGCTCGAAGTGGCGCCATCATCAGCATGCCACCATCGTCATAGATAAAGGTGTCGTCCACGTTCGAGTACTTCGGGCTGAATGAGCGATTGGAAGTGAAGTACAGGAACTCGCCGTCACGATCGAAGACGGGTTCGCTGTCGCTGAACATGCCGCTGGTCAGTCGATGCCGAGTGCCGTTCATGGTGTCGTAGGCCCACAGGGCACGATGCTCCGTATCGTCCTGGGTGCGGTCGTAGGCAAGCCATCGACCATCTGGTGACCAGTCAATGGAGGGCAATTGCGCAATGGGATCCTGGTCCACGGTTGTCACGGTGTCGTCTTCAACTGAATAGAGGTAGGACGTTCCGGTCATGTCGCCGAAAGCGAACATGGTTCCATCAGGATTCCACCCCAAGGCA
>JAYZAT010000078.1:0-11506 GCA_036339555.1 Planctomycetota bacterium | reverse complement strand
GTTCAGACCATCGTCCTGGTGATCATCACCGACCTGATGTTTACAGCGGTGTTCCTGGAACTGGGATGGACTTGACCAGCAACGCGCACCGGCACCAAGCCACCTCAAGACTGATCACAGCCGGGTACGCCTATTCCTCCTCGGCTTCCAGGATCCAACCCTGCCCCTTGAAGCCATCCTCCACTGACATGATCTCGTAACCGGCCAGGCCGATCCAATCGGCAAGGGACCTGAAGAGCTTGAGTTCGTCCTCGTCTCCCATCATCTCGGCCAACTCCCCAGCCAACTCTGGGTCCTCATCTTGGAGGCGTTCCAATTCTGTGGACCATTGCATATTGGCGACCTCAGCCTCGGCCACCATCTGGGCACCCATATCAGCAACGGACCAGTACACCACGGGATCCGATGAGAACATCTGCACCAGGGTCGCAAACTTCTTGGCGACTGCACTATCTTCCGAAGCCCGCCCACCAACGGAACGGAGCGACTGTTCAACGGAAGGGAGGGTGCCCATGAAGATCTCACCCCCACCGACGGCGACGGCAATCTCCCCCAGTCCGCCAGACATACCACCCATCATGCCACCCGTGTCCATGGAATAGATTTGGTGCCCTTGGAAATCACGGGCTTCAAAGCCCATCTGCGGGGCAATCTCTGCCATCGCATCCGTGAATGCCTTGGGATCCTTGGCAGGAATCGACCAGAGGTTATTCAGGCTCTCACTGTTAATGGGGTAACTGATGCTATCGGTCATCTGAACCATGTTGCCCATGCCCGACATCACCTTCTCCATCATGGGTTCCACTTGTTCCATGAACTGCCCAGCCTGCATGGCCAGCATTGGATTGGAATTGATGACCGTCTTGATCCAGGGCAAAACGCCTTCGAAGTCGAAGTTCAAACGTGCATATTTGACCGTTTCAGCCGTCACCCAACCGGGGATCGGTTCCCTCGGCGTGTTGCGATCCATGAGTTTCATCAGGCCGGATTTTCCTTCTGGAATCCAGGCTCCCAATTTGAAACTCGCCAGGGCAGGTTCCTTGGCTGCTTGAAGCGAACCGCCCAGGGCTTCGATCTTGCCAAACATCGCCACCACCATAGGCTTCATCATGTTCACGATGAAGGGCTGGCCGAAGGCCTGCATGAACTCACCCAGGTGGTCCGTGAGTACGACCATGCGCAACCCCTCATCACCGATGTAGCTTGTCACGCCTTTCCAGATGTCGGATTCGCCCAATCCGCCGTCGATTTCTCGACCTGCAAGGACGTCAAGCATTCGGGCCATTTGGGATCGGGATGAACTGGTCATGATGTGTTCATCAACACGAACAAGGTAGTAACGATCGGGCCCTGCAGAATCGAAGTCCATGCCCATACCCATACCCCCACCACCAAAGGGATCGTCGTCCTCGTCTTCCTCGGGAGGAGTTTGAATTCGAATCACATCCGTTTCAGCGATTTCGATGGTCTCGAAATTCTCGCTGTCCTTGTTCTCTGCATCCTCCATGGCCTGATCCCAGATCGCACCCACGGACTCCTTGGCCTCACCAAGATTGAGGTAGAGGGTGTAACCAATGGTGACTGCTGTCGTTTCAGGATCAACCACTGGGTAGATAGCCATGCCCAATTGCAGGCTTCCCAGAATCTCGTCCATCGATGAATCTTCTAGCGCCGACTCCCACGTATCGGACATGCTGTCCGGTAGATCATCAAGCATCTCTTCCTTCATATCGTCAAGAAAGCTAAGGTCATCGCCGGCAGGCATCGATTTCAGTCGATCCAACATGGCACCCATATCGTCAAGCGACACAACAAGGACAGTCTGTTCCGGGGCAACATCCTCAATGTTGAGTTGAGGGGCGGCCAGGCATGTAGTGGCAATGAAAGCGGTGGCTAGCAACACGATGATCTCTCCTCGACCCTGGAGACTCCTAGACAACTAGGAGGCTGGGTTGGTCATTGGCTCAATTCCTCGGCCGCCCCGTCGCTTGTCCGGGTTGGTGGCACGTGATAGTTGTGCCCCGAGTTTGGATTCTTGGTGTCATAAGAAAAGGCTTCACGGTTTCGGATGAAATCCTTCACATAGCGAGTCGGAATCGCGAAATTCAATCCTTCAGCACCCATCATTCCCATGTTGGTGATTCCGATCACCTCTCCGCGGGTATTGAACAAGGGCCCCCCGGAATTTCCGGGATTGATAGCTGTGTTTGTCTGAATGTAGGTGAGCCCCTGGAAATTTCGCTGCGTTGTAGAGACGACACCATCGCTGGTTGTCTGTTCAAGTCCCAGTGGATTTCCAATAGCAAAGACCGGCTGTCCGACCACGATGCTCTCCCAGGATTCGAGAGGCGAATACGGGAACGCCTCTCCCTCTGGATGTTCAAATCGCAACAAGGCCAGGTCGAGGTGGTTGTTCAAAGCCACAATCTCGACATCCTCCAGGGTCGTCCGCTTGGTCTTGCCACCTTCACCAGGAAGCCAGATCGTTACGCGAAGGTCGGTCTCTCCCTGGATCACGTGCGCATTGGTAATGGCATAGCCATCCTCATTGATGATGACGCCAGACCCCAGACCCGCGGGTGTCTTGACCTTGATGACACTGGGCTTGACCCGGTTGGCCTGTTGCTCAATGCTCAATTCGGTTGGATCATCCTCGGTGTGGAACAAGTAGCGTCGAACGACTGTTCCGCCCTCCTCGGGATCCGCAATCTGGTGATCGATGACTTGGTTCCGCTGAACCTGGATGACCTGGGAGCCAACCCTGATCCACAGGCTGGCATCATCGGTGTCAACGACATCACCTCGGATCTCATGACCACCTTCAAGCGTGATCACATCGGCCGAAATCATGCCACTCATGGCTGTAATCAGGCTGGCAATCAGGATCTTGTCTGGCATACGCATCTGGGGGCCTCCGGTGGTTCAGGGTCCACGAGTATAGGGGCCGGAACCATGCAAAGGGGCTCATCCATGCAGAGCCAGCCAGGCGAGCAAGCCACCTCGGGTGCTACGATGCCTCGTCACCCAATCTGGGAACCCCAAGGAGTCGCCCATGTCAATCTGGACACACGTTCCACTTGCCCTCACAGCCACCCTCTTGACGTCAACCATGGCATCCCAGGCAGCAACGCCACTGGGTGAACATTTTGGGTTCAACGGCCTGGAGATCATCTCCATCGGCGACAGGCCAGGGCCCATGAAGGTGGCTGACCTGAACAAGGATGGGCTGCAGGACATCATCGTGGTGAATAACAGGGATAGCCGTATCGACCTGCTGTACCAGAAGGCAGATGCCAAACACGATGATCCGATCAAAGCCCCTGACCGGGTCAACGAGCTCCCTGAGCATTGGATGTTCTCCCGGGAATCAGTTGGTGTTGCCCATGAGATCTCTGCCATCGAGCCACATGATTTCGATGGCGATGGCGATCTCGACCTTGTCTATGCAGCTTCAAAGAACGATCGAATCGTCTTTCTTGAGCAGGATCAACCTGGCACCTTCAAGGTCTCTGCCCGTCGTTCCATTCCCAAGTTGGAAGCCAACTGGAAAGGCTTCGACATTCTCGACATCAAGGGCGATGAGGAACCTGAACTGATCTCGATCACGGATGGCAAGATCACAATCTGGCCCCTCGATGGAACTTCCTTGGGATCGCCTGAGAAACTCTCAGCCGGCACTCGTATTAATTACTTCGTGCCAGCGGACTATGACGGCGATGGCCTCCGTGACATTGCAGGCATCATTCCCGATGACGCCGCCCCAGTACGGATTTGGTTTGGCCAACTCCATGGGGATACGCACATGCTAGGTGCCCAGACGATCTTCGAAATGCCTGCCATTATGGAGTTCGAGGCAGTTGGAGTACCTGGACAGCCAAACGACCGTATCGCCGTTATTGAACGTTCCTCGCACCGCGTGGTGGTTTATGACCTTGCCACCGAATCGGCCGAGGGCTCCGGTGATCGTGAGGCCTCTTTCGTTGTCTACAGCTACACCGATCCTGGCAATCGCAACCGAGATGAGGTCATCATCGATATCGATGGCGATGGCCTGGAGGATCTGGTCACGACCGATACGCGTGCCAACGCAGTGGTGATCCACAGGCAGGTCCCCGAGCGAGGCATGTTGCCCGGGAAAAACTTCTCCAGCCTCTCTGACATTGGCTACCTGGCAGCGTCTGAGCGAAACGACGACCAGTCAGCCGAGTTGTACGTGCTCTCCGAGAAGGAAGGTGTCATTGGCCGATCAGAGCTGTCCGTCGATGACGTTCCCTTTCCACGACCACTGGGTGTCTCGGATGGCTATACGCCTGTCGCCATGAACCTGGTTGAATTGGAAAACGGACCACACGTAGCCGTCGTTGCCAGCAAGAAACGGGAATACGTCATTGACTTGATTGCAGCGGATAACACGCGAGAGACCATCGAACTGGGCCAGATCAGCAAGGCCCCGGAGACGGTCGTTGCAGTGGACGCTGACCAAGATGGCATGACAGATCTGCTGCTGTTCACCAAGGAACGGCCCATGATCATGCTGCATGCTATTGAACCCTCTGAAGAAGGCGCCCGATTCGAGAAACTCGAGAAGGACGAGATGGGCCAGTTCGGCCTTGTAAGCTCAGCTTCGGCGAACAACACCCTTCCCTTCGACATCGAAGGAGACGGGACTCCGGAGTTGCTGATTGCAGACAAGAACTTCGTGCGAGCGGTCCGCTATGACATGAACCCTGATGATGGCGCCAGCCCCGGCTGGCAGGTCGTCGAGCAATTCAACATGGACGATCCCACCGCTGAACTGGTGGCTGTAGCGGCCGAAGGACGACGAATCGTGGCTGCTGACAAGCCTGGCAATCGACTCGTAATCTTCGAGGCTGATGAGTCTGGAAACTGGTCACAAATGGAAACGCTCACCCTCAACGGTTTTCCCTTGGGCGCCATTCATACCGGTTCCTTTACCGGTGATGGCGAGCCCAGTGTGCTGGTCATGGGCAAGGACGGCTATGCCGTCGTCCGACTCGGGGGCGATCGACGATCACTGGAAGAAGTTGGATCGTGGCGGAGCGATGATGATCGGAGCGTGCCCCACGAACTGGCCGTTGGCGACATCAATTCGGATGGCTATGGTGACATGGTCTCGCTCGACGCAGGCAACCAGAACTTCGATATCTTCACCTACAACCGTTCAGGTGAAATGCTCCACGCCCGCGGCTTCCAGGTGTTTGAATCCAAGATGTTCTCAGGCGGAGATTCACGGGAGCTACAGCCCAGGCAGATCATCATTACCGACCTGACCGGGGATGGAAACCATGATGTCGTCATGCTCTGCCATGACCGGATACTCGTCTACCCGCAGTAGCCATTCTGGATCAGCGTAAAAAAAACCGCCCGCTTCCCGGGAAGCGGGCGGTGTCTTGTCAAGCATTCAGGCTGTCTGTCAGCCGCAGTCGCTCCCCCACGCACCGATGACCTCAAGCAGATCATCGACGGTGTAAGGATCGCCGTAGTTGTCAAGGACATAGAGAATGTCCTCGACATTCACCGAACCGTCTCCGTTGGCATCGCCCACACACAACTCGTTTCCATCATCGATGGCCCAGATTGCGATGTCATCGATATTCCAGCCGCTGTAGGGATAGGCGCTGCTTGCCACGGTATAGGTCCAGGTGACCGTCACGTTGGGCTCCCCGTCAGCAACGGCCGAGATATCAAAGCCCAGTAACTGCCAGGTATCGTCTGCCTGGGATTCCTCGCTGTCCCAGGACACCGACGAGGAGTCGGAAGCCACGGTGAGCGTGACAAAGGCATATGGGGCTTCATCGATGTTGAGCCAACTCTGGAACGCCAACGTGATGTTCCGCAAATTCGTGGCATCAAATGCCGGCATGGAAACCGAGAACTCACCGAGAACATTCGGGTTGTAGTCACCGGTTAGGTTGACTCCAATGACATTGTCGCCTGTGGCGCCAGAGTCCGGATCCGGGTTGCCATAACTATCTCCGCCCTCCCCGGTCGGCTGGCCGAAGGTCCATTCACCCTGGAGCGCCCAGCCGGGATCCTCGTCCAGCGTCCAGGATTCGACAACTGCCGGAACCCCAACACTGAGCTTCACATTGCGAATGAACGACAAATCCGTTCCCTCTACTTGGAAGAGCACTTCCTGCTCATACACGCTGTTTGGCAGATCACCGGCTGCAGCGGAAAACGAAGCCTGCACTTCTACCATGCCGCCTGCCGGCAGAGTCCCGCCATCGTCATTAAGGAGCAGCCAGTTTTCCTCCACAAGGCCCGTCCAGACAATCTCCTCATCCGAATCGTTATGCAGGGTCCAGGTCACTGATGCGGGATTAAAGGGACCACCCGCAGGGCCGGTGCTGTCCAAGTCGTCGCCCTCAAGATGGACGCCGATGTAATCGATCACCCCGGTGACAGTCAGGGTTGGATCACCAAAGAAGTGCCAGGTCTTGATCATCTTGTCGCCGCCCGCACCGTACACGTCGATCATCCCACATGAGCCTGCCATCATGATCGCAGCAGCCGTTTGATAGTCCTCGGCGATGAACAGATCCACGATGATGTCCTGGGCCCGCATCGGAGGCGACCACAGTTGTCGGATCGAGGACATGTAGGTGCAGGAAGCACCGACCGGCTCGCCTTCATCATCGGTGGCACGTAGCCAGGCTTCGGCGAATGTCGTTCCCGTGTGGAACTCACCGTTGTTGCAACCTACGGAGAGAACCCACGGCAACATGCCGTCATTCGTTAGTGAATCGTTGATGTCACTGTTGTTGAAGTGGCTTGTCGTCCAGTCAGTTGATGAGCCGTGACCACAGTAATTGATAAGCCCACGGCCGGCATTTACCGCATTGACGATCTGTTCGTCTGTCACACCCGGATCGTAGAATGCGTCGACTGAATCCAATCCGGCATTGATGAGCCGGGTCCGGATATTGGTCATGTGCTCCGTATCGGATTCGCCGTTGTCCCCACCATCACCACTTTCATCGGAAGCGATTCCGGTGGCGCGGTTATAGAAATCCTCCTGGGTCGCCTCACCGGTTTCAAACGCAATCGATCTCGCAACTTGGGTGGTGACATGCGCACTGGTCTCAGCCGACATGCGGCCTACGAGGACTTCCGGGTAATGGTCATCACCGTCGAGATGTCCATAGGTCGGGTCCATGGCACCCGTTTCCACACCTCCGCTGTAGGGGAATTCCTCCGTCGGTGAAGTCACCTGCACGAAGTCCCCAACAATCAGCACAAACGCAAGATCGCCCGCGTCATAGACTTCCTCGATGCGATCCTTGATGTCATCGGGGTCGTTCCCGATACTCGAAATAGTCTCAATCGTGGTGCTGATGCCAACCAATTGTTTGTGCGTGATGAAATCTGCCATCTCGTCAACGAAGTCATCATGGCAAATGATGAGCAGGTCGCCATCTTCCTCCAGGGGGTCGTATCGACCACTGCTACGGTAGTTCACGAAATGATGGTCAAAGGCCAGGTTCCATGACTTGCCCGCTTTGTGCACGAAGCGACCTGGAGCCAACGTGCTGGTGCCGCCCGGCGCCACCTTCCTGATTTCAATAGTCATCTCGCGACAAATGCGAGCGACCCGCTGAACCGGGTTGTACTGAACTGGATTGGCCGTCGCGACCACTCCACGGAGATCACGGAAGATATGTGGAGATCGAAGCGTCACATCCTCGGCCGGCCACCAGGCATCCTGTTCATAGGCCTTGGAGAAGGTCAACGGCACCGTGCTGGGATCAACAGAGCGATCCAGGTGCCCCTTGCTCGGAGGAATCACAATATCCGAGACTTCATGCCAGTCCGATGACAGTACACGTGCCTGCATCTGCCCGTTGTCCGGGATGATGACACCTCGGGAGACTGCTGGTACCGCGGGGTACCCCTTCTCGTACTTCAGGACCTCATTGCCCAGCCAGAGCCTGTCCCAGGTCTCGCCGTCGAGCTCGATCTGATCAACGCGGTGGGCCGGGAATTGGTATTGCAACACGATTCGATCACCGGTGTCCTCGACCACGGTGACGATCGATTGATCATCGGCACGTACGTCTGTCGAACTGATCGACCATGCAGTAACAAAAGCGAGAACGATGAGTATGTGTAACCGCTGGATTGGCATTATTGCCCCCCTTATTGATTGGAAGATTGTCACCGATATGAGGATTATGAGGGGACCAAAAATGGAAAATATGGCCTCGTGTCAGGCCATGCCTCGCTGGAAGACGGCTCACGGCACCTGTCGCTTCAGCGATCCTCGATCGGCACGTAGGGAGTCCCGTGTGGTCCAGTGTAGTTGCAGCGTGGCCGAATCAGGCGATTGTCTTCATGCCGCTCCAACGCATGCGCTGCCCAACCTGCATTGCGTGCCAGTGCAAAGACTGGTGTAAACAGATCGATCGCCAGTCCCATCGAGTAGTAGGACGTTGCCGAGAAGAAATCGACGTTGGGATGAATCCCCTTGTCGCCGACAGTCCGCTCCATGATGCCCTCGATGGTATTGCTCATCTCGTAGAGATCATGATTGCCCGTTTCGTCAGCAATCGTTTCTGCAAAAGTCTTCAAGTATTTCGCGCGTGGATCGTAGGCCTTGTACACACGGTGACCAAAGCCAGGCACCTTTTCTTTGCGTTCGAGTCGACCAGTGATAAATGACTCGACATTCTTGAGATCGCCGATCTCTTTGAGCATTCGCATCACACGCTCATTGGCACCGCCGTGCAAGGGACCACGCAGGGTCCCGATGGCTGCCGTTACCGCAGAATACATATCACTCTGGGTACCAATGGCCACCATGGTGGCAAAGGTCGAGGCATTGATGCCGTGGTCGGCATGAAGGATCAAGCAAACATCCAAGGCCCTGGCAGTCTGCTCGCCAGGCATTTCGCCATTGAGCATGAGCAGGAAATTGGTCGCGATGTTGAGCGAGGGATCCGGATCGATCATAGGCTCGCCCCGACGGTGACGATCAAAGCCAGCAATGATGGCTGCCGTCTTGGCCAGGATCCTGAGCGCCTTGCGTTCTTCGGCTTCGATCGCCTGGTCGTTGCATTCAGGGTCTTCCATGCCCAGAGCGGAGACCATGGTTCGAACCACCTGCATCGGTGAGGCGTCCACGGGAGTCGACGTGATCATTTTCTTAATCACATCCGAGAGCTGGTAGTGCGAACGAATTTCTGTTTCAAAGGATTGGAGTTCTGCTGTCGTGGGCAGTCGGTCATACCAAAGCAGATAGCAGCACTCTTCGAAGGTCGAGTTCCGGGCAAGGTCATCGATGTCAATACCGACATACTCAAGGACACCAGCCACACCATCGATGTATGACTTGGTTGAGTCACCAATGATGACGTGATCCAGTCCCTTGTCGGTCACCATCGCCGGAGTGGCGGTCACATCGGCCATGAGCATTGCCTTCCCTCGTGGGGGGTTCCCTGATGTTATGTGCCCAGCAGGGGAATCCCACCTCCACCTGCAGGCTTGCGAGTCCCCCATCATAGACAGAGCCGTGTCATACCGCAATCGAATAGCCCCTGAACCGATCTCACAGAGGCCCTGGACCTACACTCTCAACATGATCATCCCCATTGGCACCGATAAGGCCCGCCGACGTCGCCCACGGGCGACAGGTGTGATCATCGTCTTGAACATGCTGGTGTACTTGGTAGCCCTGGTCCTGGACGCCAGTGGGACAGCAAAGCTCGAAGTGTTTATGAATGCCTTGGCACTCAGCGGGCAAGGGCTGACCCATGGGGACATCTGGCAATTGGTCACCTACCAGTTTGCACACAGTCCCAAGGACATCTTCCACTTGGTATTCAACATGATCTTTCTGTGGATCTTTGGCGCCGCGTTGGAAGATCGCCTTGGTCACGTAAATTTCGTCGTGTTCCTGTTGATGGGTGGTGCTGTCTCAGGCATCGCGCACACACTCACTACCGTGCATCCCGTGATCGGAGCAAGCGGTGCCGTCTGTGCTGCAACTGGCGGCTTCCTAGTGTTGTTCCCTCGGGCACGGGTCAAGATCCTCATCATCTTCTTTCTCATCGGCATCTACATGATTCCGGCGCTCTGGGTTGTTGCCTTTCAAGTCATTCTCGACCTGCTTGGTTGGCTCAACCCCGGTAGCCAAGTCGCCCACTCAGCCCACCTTGCCGGGTACGCATACGGCTTCCTGTTGGCGCTCCTCCTGATCGCTGTGGGCCTCGTGAAGTCCGATGAATACGACTTGTTGTTCCTGTTGCGACAACGACGCCGTCGGGCAGCCTATCGGCGGGTCATCCGAGAGACCGAATCCACATCTCGAATTCGGACCACGCCTGGCGAAACCGTAATTCCCGTCTTGGCTGAAACAGATCATGACCCGGAAGAAGCACGCTTGCGCAACCTCGTCATGCGCATGATCCGGGAAGATCGCTATACAGAAGCGCAACAGGCCTACCGGGAACTCCAGTCGTCGCATCCCGATGCTGTCCTGCCAGAGTCCATGCAACTGGAGATTGCCAATCGACTCCAGGTCGATGGTGATCGATCCTTGGCAGCCTCCGCTTACGACCGCTTCCTGGACCGCTATCCAAGCTCACGTCAAGCGCCTGAGGTGCGATTGCTGCTGGCTTCACTCCTGATACGTTTTCTCAACCGTCCCAACGATGCCCAATCGTTACTCAAGAAGGCCTTGCCCGACTTACGTTCCGATGGTCACCGGGAATTGGCCCAAAAATTGCTGCGTGAAAGCGGCGCGGAGCCTGCCACGTGAGCAATGAACCTTGGCCAAGACATCCGGGACGTACACACATCAAGATCTGTGGCATTCGTGACCCCGAGATGGCCTTACTCGCAGTGGATGCAGGCGCGTCCGCGATCGGACTCGTGAGGCATGAACCATCTCCACGTCACGTGGATGAACAGACTGCAGCCCGGATTAAATCCGTTCTTCCAGACGATGTGCCCGCGGTCACTGTGCTTGTTGATCCCACCCCGGCTGTTCTCGCCACACTGGAAGGCTGGATCCAACTCCATGGTGAGGAAACCGAGGACTTGGCTTCAAGAGCACCTGGTCCAGTTATTCGGGGGTTTGCGTTCTCTCCAGAATCCGTTCAGCGCTGGGACGTTTGCCCGCATGTTCAACTTCTGCTTGTGGATGGCCCAGGAAAAGGCGCAGGCGAACGCTTCGACCATGGAACATTGGCTGCCATGCGTGATGAGCTCACCACACCGCTGATCGTTGCCGGCGGACTCACACCTGACACGGTCGAAGAGACCATCCGCATATTGCGACCTTGGGGCGTCGATGTCAGCAGTGGTGTGGAGTCAGATCGCGGCATCAAGGATCCCGCCATGATCCGGGCTTTCTGTGAAGCCGTACAAGCAGCCGATGGCTGATTTACACGTCCTCTTTTTCCTTGCTCACTAGCCGGATCCCGTCGATGCACAACCCACGATCGACGGCCTTCGTCATGTCGTAGAGCGTCAAGGCCGCCAC
>JAYZAT010000077.1:0-25179 GCA_036339555.1 Planctomycetota bacterium | reverse complement strand
TTATAACAAACGGCCTCCCATAGGGAGGCCTTGAGTGAGTGCGTTGTTGAGATCGTGGATATCGAGCCAGTAGGGCGGCTGAAGTGTCCTAGCCGTTCGATTCAGCCACTTGAGCATTCTGTATCGAGGCAACAAACCGATCAGCATCATCGATGGCCAATAGGGCGACCTGGAAGTCTCGCTTCTTGAGATTCAGGATTCGTGCCTCCATCGGCTCCTTCAATCGAAGGATGACGTTGTGGGCTGCGGGGAAGCCGACGTTCAGCGGTGCAAGCTCGCCCTTGGTTCGTTTGCACTCCCGGGTTGATCGTTCAATCGATTCGACGTGATCAAGAGGGACGTCGGCCAGATCAAAGGCGCCGTTGCGGAGCATCAGATGGCCCTGGTCAATGTAGATGGGCCGCATCCCGATGGCGCGGATCTGGGCCAGGATCTGCAGGGCCAGCCAGACGGAGGTCAACGTTGCTGCCAGAGCGACCCAGTCATTCCAGATCGCGATCAGGAAATGAATAGCCGTCGCTTCAACTATGGCGGCCAGGACCAATCCCGCAAGCAAGGTTCGCCCGGAGTGTTTCTGATGGTACGTGAAGACCTCGGCGTCCCGCGGCACATCCAGATACTTTCCACCTGGTGAATCGTCGTCCGGCTTGACAAGCAGGTACTTGAGCATCTTGCCTTCCTGGCATTTGTCTCCTGAAGCCTACAGGTTCCCGCGCCGCTCCTGCTCCAGTTCCAATGACTCGAACAGGGCCTTGAAGTTGCCCTTGCCGAAGGATTGTGAACCGCGGCGACAGATGATCTCGAAGAACAACGTCGGGCGGTCCTGCAATGGCATGGTGAACAACTGGAGGAGGTAACCCTCATCGTCGGCGTCCACCAGGATGCCGAGATCCTTGATGCGGTCGTAGTCTTCCTTCACTGGCGTCTGACCATGATCGAGGAGCGTCTTCTCGACGCGATTCCAGACCGTCTCGTAATACGTGTCGGGAATCTGCAGGAAATCGACGCCACGCTGGCGCAACTCGTTGACCGAGTGCAAGGCGTCGTTGGTACGCAACGCCAGATGCTGAACACCAGGAGTCATGTCGTGCCACTCCAGGTACTCCTGGATCTGACTCTTGCGAAGTCCCTCAGCTGGCTCGTTGATGGGCATCTTGATCAAGTTGTTGCCCGAGGCCATCACCTTGGACATGAGGGAGGAGTGCTCGGTGGAGATGTCGTGGTCATCAAAATGCTTGAACATGCAGAAGCCCATGACGTTCTCGTACCAGTCGACCCAGTAGTTCATCTTGTTCTCGCCGACGTTGCCGACACAATGGTCGACGTACATCAGGCCACAAGGACTCTTGGCGTTGAGCTCGTTGATGGAAAGATCCGGTACCGGCGCGAAACTGGGTTCCAGCAGGCCGCCCTTACGCAAAGCGTCATGACTGTAAGCACCCGTTCGACTCACAAAGGAGTGCACGACGCGGCCATAGGTCTTGATGCCCGCCGTGGTCACACTGCCATGCTCGTCAGACATCGTGCGGGGTTCGTAGGCGGACTCGCCACCGTTGGCGATCGCTTGCTTCCAAGCAGCCTCGGCGTCTTCGACCGTGAAAGCAATGTCCTTGACGCCGTCGCCGTAGAGACGGATCTCGTCAGCGGCCGGATCGTCCTTGCATAAGGGCGTCTCAAGCAACAAACGTATGTTGCCCTGGGTCAGCAGGTAACGAGATCGGTCGCGAGAACCGGTCGTCAGATCGGCCCGCTGGGAAATCGTGAATCCGAAGTTGTAGGCGTAGAAGAAGGCCGCCTGCTTGGCATTGCCAACGAAGAAACGGACGTGGTCGACATCAACCAACGACAACGCGTCAGCCGCCGCCCTGGGCGTGGACGTGTTCACAGTCGTCATGACAAAACTCCTGGTCTTCCCCCTCGCCGGCGTGCCTTCCTTAGAGAAGAGGACGGGGGCGGGGGGAGGTGACGAATACTCAATGATAGCGTCGCCAGGGGGAGATCAGTAGCGAAGAACCGCATGAACCGGGTGAGGGGCCACCCGCTTGGCCCCATCCAGGCCTTGGAGCTCTATTAAGACGGTGATGCCGACCAGTTCGCCCCCAAATTTTTCGATGAGCTTCACGCCCGCTTCCAAGGTGCCACCGGTGGCAATCAGGTCGTCGACCATCAAAACCTGCTGGCCGGGATGGATCGCATCGACATGAATCTCCAGGGTGTCATGCCCGTACTCCAAATCGTACTCCTGCGAAACCGTATCACCCGGCAACTTGCCCTTCTTGCGAATGGGAACAAAGCCGGCGTTCAAAGCACGAGCCAAGGCCGTTCCGAAGATGAACCCACGTGACTCGGCCCCGACCACCAGGTCGATCTTCATGTCCCGGTATGGATTGACCATCAGCTCTACGGCCAAAGAAAGACCCGCAGGATCCCGAAGCAAGGGCGTGATGTCGCGGAAGACGATGCCCTCCGCGGGATAGTCGGGGATGTCACGAACGAGTGAACGAAGTCGATCAAGCATGGATGGCCCCTCCAGGGAGGCAAGCGAGGACGGCCTGGTGATACTGGCGGACATGGAACCCCCTTGGCAGTCGATTCCCGGCCCCAGGGGATTACCCCGGGTATCATGCCATGCTTATGACGTCCTCACGCTCCAGCGTCAAGTCCATCGAGGTCGTGGAGCCCCTCGGAGACCGTGTTCTCGTCCGAAAAGACGAGGATCGCAAGGTCACCAAGGTCGGTATCCACCTCCCCGACAAGATGGAGATTCCCACCCTCACGGGTCGGATCGTGGCTATCAGTGCCCAGGTGGCCAATGATGATGACTACCCCATCCAGCAATACGACAAGGTGCTTTTTAACCCCAAGCGGGGAATCCCGGTCGATTTCGAGGGCGACAACCGACTCTTCGTCATCCCGGTGGAGGACGTCGTCGCCGTCTTCCGCAAGGAAGGCTGAACGTGGCCGCCTCTAAAGGCACGCAAACCATCAACCCGCTCACCGGCCCCTTCCATGTGGCCCTGCGGGTTCCCGGCTCCAAGAGCCTGACCAACCGGGCACTCGTCCTGGCGGGTTTGGCTCAGGGGACATCGCGACTCCAGGGCGTGCTCCGATCCGACGATACCGATGCCACCATGAACGCCCTCAAGATACTGGGCGCCGATGTGCAACAAGATGATGACAGCGTCACCATCAACATCACCGGCATCGAACGCTTTCAACCCGATCGAGGCACCATCGACATGGGCGCAGGTGGAACACCAGCACGCTTCATGATCGCCGTGGCTAGTTTGACCGAGGCGCCCGTCGTGATCGATGGTACGCCTCGCCTTCGAGAACGACCGATGGCCGGACTTATCGAGATGCTCGAGGAACTGGGGGCCAACATCGAGCCGCTGGGACCGCCCGGATATCTCCCGATCCGGATGCATCCCGGTGAAATGCGCGGTGGACGACTGCGGGTGAAACCCCAGGCCTCCAGCCAATTCATCTCAGCCCTCATGCTCATCGGGCCGCGGCTGCCCGGTGGCATCGAACTGAACTTCGACGGACCACCCACCAGTGAATCCTACATCCGGTTAACCATCTCGGAATTGAAGGCCTGGGGTGTCGATGTCCAAGCCATCGAAGATGGAGCCGGACATCTCAACAGCGTGATTGTTAAAGAAGGCGCCATCCAACCACAATCTCGAGGTGTTCCCGCCGACGCTTCTTCCGCGCTGTACTGGGCAGCCCTGGCAACAATCTGTAACAACTCGCGTGTGGAACTGCATGGCTTGGACCCGAGCGATGGGCAGCCCGATCACCAGGCGATCGCCGCTCTGGGGCGAATCGGATTGCAACTCGAACTCGAAGGTGATCATGTCACCTGCACCAACGGTGGCCGACACCAGGGGTGGGGTGACCTCGATGCCTCAGGTATGCCCGATGGGGCCATGGCCCTGGCCATCGTGGCCGCTTGCGCCAGTGATCCCACCCGCTTGATGGGACTGGAAACCCTGCGCGTAAAGGAATGTGATCGCGTGGCCGCCCTGGACACGGAACTCAGGAAGACCGGGGCAGATGTCACCGTCGATGGTGATGACCTGGTCATCCGGCCACCTTCAGACCAACAAGCGACCGCTTCTCCATGCACCATCGAGACCTACGACGACCATCGGATGGCGATGGCCTTTTCCATTCTCGGGCTCCGACAGGGGGGGCTGACCATCGAAGACCCCGATTGCGTGGCCAAGAGCTACCCCGGCTTCTGGGATGACCTGGCTCGGGTGGAGGCCGCCGGCTCCAGAGGCGATACTCGGTAAACGCCATGACTGATTTCTGGCACTTCGTGAAGATGATGGCGACCCGTCGACTGGCTACGGGCATGGCGCTGTGCTTCGCCATCATCTCGGCCATCGGATTGGGTGTGGGCTTGCTAAGCCTGGGACCCATCCTGGCCCAGGTCCTCGATCCGGTCGAAGGCCGGTCGCTGCGCGTCATGGCCGAGGACGTGAACGCGGCCGATGGCTTCTGGCATGTGCCCGATTGGATCGTGGCGCAACTGCCTACCGACATCTTCGATGGTGTTGTTCTCATCGTGGTGTGCCTGTCGATCCTGACGATCTTGGGGGCGACCGCGAACTTCCTGCATCAATACCTCAGCCAAACCCTGGCGACTCGGGCTGTCGCCGATGTACGACAAGCACTCTTCGACCGTGTGCTTTCACTGCCGTTGGGTCGCGTTGTTATCAAGGGACCATCGGAATACGTCGCTCGGCTTGTTCGTGATGCCGAGGGCTTGCAATCAGGATTGGTTGCGGTGCTCGGGAAGTCCGTCGCGCAAATCACCAAAGGCTTGGCGGCCCTGGCCGCCGCCATCGTCTTCGATTGGAAGATCGTGATTGCCGCCGTCATTGTCGGTCCTCCCATGGCCATCATTCTGCGCGGCCTGGCGAAACATGTGCGAAGGGGCTTCAAGGGTTCACTGGAAGCCCAACAGGATCTGCTCAAGCAGTCCACTGAAACACTCCAGGGACTTCGGGCCGTCAAGGCCAATACCGCCGAGGATCGATGCCGCCAACGGTTTAGTGATATGAATGACGAGGTGGTGCGTAACGAACTTCGAATGCGCATCGCGCGAGCCGTGAGCAGTCCTGTTGTTGAAGTCCTGGCCATCCTCGTCCTGGCGGGACTGGCTCTGCTGGCAGCCAAGGGCATCATCAAGGGTGATCTCCCCTTCGATCGGTTCTTGCTCTCGCTTGGCTCACTGGCTGTTGCTGGGGCATCCTTCCGACCACTGGCTGGCATCATCAATGAGATCAGCGCTGCCGGAGCGCCGGCTTCGCGATTAAAGGAAGCCCTGGATGATCGACCGGAAGATGCTCGGGCTCAATGCCCAGCCCTGCCTCCTCATCAGCGCGACATCGTTTTCGAGAATGTGAACTTCACCTACCCAGGGGCCGAACAACCGGCCCTGGTGAATGTGAACCTACAACTCCAACGAGGCGAACGCATCGCCGTGGTCGGTCCAAATGGCTCGGGTAAGACAACCTTGCTGAGCATGCTGCCACAACTCCTGGTGCCCGACTCAGGGAAAATTCTGATTGATGGCCAGAACATCACCAAGGTCTCCTTGCGGAGTCTGCGCGAACAGATCGGCGTAGTCACACAGGAAACGTTCATCACGCACGGTAGCGTGGCAGACAATATTGCCTTTGGTGTTGAGACCGCGACGCCCGAACAAATTGAAGAAGTGGCTGCCCTGGCCCATGCCGATGACTTCATCAACCGTATGCCCTTGGGCTACCAGACCAGCGTGGCCGAGCAGGGGGCCTCACTCTCAGGCGGCCAGCGGCAACGCATCGCCATCGCGCGAGCCCTGCTGCGACAGCCCACCATTCTGGTCCTTGATGAAGCCACCAGCCAAATCGACTCCGAATCGGAAGCGGCCATAGCCGACACCATCCGACAAGTGACCGGTCGATGCACCGTGCTGGTCATCGCACACAGACTGGCCACCGTGCAAGACTGTCATCGCATCATCGTGATGGATCATGGCCACGCCATCGATGAAGGCACGCATGACGAACTGCTATCTTCTTGCCCGCTCTATGCTCGGCTCACCGAAACCCAATTGCTTCCGAGCAGCGCATGAGCATGCTGGCCACCTCGATCTCGGCCCCCGGTCCACGTGCAGGTCGAAGCCTGCTGCCCCTGGTCGCCCTGGGCGTTTTAGCTGCGGCCATCTGCGTATTGCGCTATGCGATCGATCGAGCACCCGGCGGCAGCGTGACGTTGGCTTGGCCGGAAACAGAGTGGGCAGTCTTTCGAAGGACATCCATCTTTGCTGGCGTGATCGTCGGTGGGGGATTGGGATTGGCCGGCGCGTTGATGCAATCGCTGCTGCGTAATCCGCTGGCTTCGCCCTACCTCCTGGGTGTGAGCTCGGGGGCTGGCCTGGGTGTCATGGCTGCCATGGCCATCGCCGCATCAGCGGGGATGGTCTCGGCAGCAACCGTGGACTGGTCAATCCCCGCCATGCTGGGCGCCATCGGGGCCTTGGTCGTGGTGCTCGCATTGGGTCGACGCAACGGTTGGCCCGATCCGGTCACCGTGCTGCTGGCCGGCGTCGTCGTGGCCACTATCTGCGCTGGGGGGATGATGCTGTTGCAACACCTGGTGCCCATGGATGTGCGAGGCCGATTCCTGACCTGGATGATGGGCACCCTTCCGGAAATCGCCTCAACGCCGCAGTTGATCCTGGCGGGCGTTGTGGTTCTGGCCGGCATCCTGGCAGCCATGTTCATGAGCGCGTGGTTGGATGCCTCATTGCTGGGTGATGATGAAGCACGCACGCTGGGTGTCCCCATCGGCCCTCTGCGATTGTCTTTGCTGGCGGTCGCGGGCATGGTCACCGCGGTGACAGTTGCCATGGCAGGCCCCATTGGCTTCGTTGGATTGATTGCACCGCACGTGGCCCGACGGACCGTAGGTCATACGCACCTGGTTCTACTTCCCGCCACCGTGCTGGTAGGGATCGTGATCGTGGTCGGGGCCGATGCCGCTCGACAAGCCATCGACCTGGGTTCAGGTCGACTGCCCATCGGCGTGCTTACGATCCTGGCCGGCGGACCGGTCTTCCTGTGGTTGCTTCGCCGGGAGGTGCGTCACCTTGAAGCTTGATCATGTCAGTGTGAACTTGGGTGGTTGCCCTGTACTCCATGACATCACCGTCACGGCACAGGCCGGTTGTGTGACCGGCATCCTGGGACCGAATGCTGCAGGTAAAACGACGCTGCTGCGCACCATCGCCGGACTGATCCGACCTGCCTCGGGAACCGTGAGATTCGACCAAGACAACATCACATCAATGCGAGCTTCGCAACGGGCCGCCCTCATCGGATTTGTGCCCCAACGATTTCGAGGCGAAGTGCCATTCACCGTGCGGCAAATCGTTGCAATGGGAGCTCGACAACGCGGCGCAGTGGAGAGTCGTAGTGCCGTGACCGCTGCGATGGAAGCCTGTGATATCACCGCATTAGCCGGACGACCGTTTACCCAACTGTCAGTGGGGCAGCAACAACGGGCCGTGATCGCGAGAGCCCTCGCCCAAGTACGCTCGCCAGGTGTGCTTCTGCTGGATGAACCTCTGGCGGCCCTGGACCTTCGGTACGCTTCAACCATTTTGGAAATCATCCGCCAACGAGCGGAGCGAGGCGATACGGTCATCGTGTCACTGCATGACCTGGGCGTGGCCTCGGCTACGTGCGATGAAACCTGGCTGCTCTCGGAAGGGCATGTGGAAGCGGCTGGGCCGCCCCAGGAAGTCCTGGCCGAGGATCGGCTCGAAAGTGTCTATGGGGCTCGGTTTGAACGACTCCGTCGCCAGGATGGCCGTGACTGGATCATCCCGGCAACCGCCTGAACAATGCTCGGGGCGAGTACACTATTGGCATGGGCGGATGGGAAGTCCTCATCGCGTTGTTTGGCGGGGCGTGGTATGTCGTCAGCGCGATCGCTGCAGCCAAGGAAAAGAAGAAGAAGCAGGCGGAACGCCGGGCTGCGTTGAAGGACGAATCGACGTCCCTCGATGCCCATACCCAGCCATCGGATACGCCGGCAGTATCAGAGGTCTCGCTGCGCGAGAAGTCTGACATACTCACGAAACTCAATCCTGAGCGGAGCAAAGAGGTATCGCCTCGCGATGTAAGCCTCAAGGCAGGGGTCGAAGACGCCAGCAGAATGCGGCAGGCCCGTAAGGCCATCCTGGAATCCATGCGTAAGGAACTGGGCCTTCCACCCAGCAAGCCATCGGCTCAGAAGCCACCACCCAAGCCCTCGGCGCGGCCGATACCCACGCCCTCAGCGCAGCCGATACCCAGGCCGGCTCCGGTTCAACAACCCACCGGCCTGGTCGTTCCCATGCAGCCCACGCCACCGCCAGCAGGCTTCCAGAGGCCAAATCGGGTTCTTGAACGTTCCGCCCAACGACCCCGACCTCCTCGTCGTCGCCAAACTCAGAAGAAGGCCCGTGCCTCCGGCGAATTGACTGCCGAGAGCCTGCAGACCCTCCTTCAGAGACCCTCTGGGCTCAAGCAGGCCATCGTTATGGCCGAGATCCTGCAGCCCCCAGTGAGCCTGCGGAACCAACACCTGGCCACTTGATCCAGGCCTGGCCCTCCAAAGGCCTCCAGCCCATCCCAGACCCCGTTTCCCGGGCCTGATCGCAGCAGTATCGTGGGAGATCGCTGCAGATAGCGGCATAATCGGCACATTGCTATACTCCGCCGCCTTATGACCGACGTGGCCACCCTGGAACTGAACGCCGAGCAAATCGCATCGGCTCAGACTCGGCTCACCCAGTTGCGGAAGCGATTGGCGGAGGCGGATCTCTCGGGCCTGCTGGTCAGCTCAGAGCATGACATCTGGTACCTCACCGGATTTGTGGGCCACTCGGCCCTCCTGTTCTTGACCGATCAGCGGGCCGGGATTATCTGCGATCGTCGCTATGAAGTACTCCTGCAGGCCTGGGATGCCTCGGACCTCTTCGAGGTGGTCATGGGAGCCCGTCACAAACTGGGTGTGGAGGTCAAGCGACTCTCTGATGAGGCCGGTCTCAACACCGTCGGAATCCAAGCCGAGTCGATGACCATCGCCTTCCGAGATGGCCTGGCGAAATCCCTTGGAGATCTCGAACTGGTTCCGACCAGCGACCTGGTCTCTGCCTTGCGGCAACGGAAGACCGCGGAAGAGTGTGCACTTATCGAGCGGGCTATCGGCATCCAAGAAGCCGCCCTCGAAGCCACCTTGGCAGATCTTCGGATCGGTATGACCGAAGCCCATGTGGCCGCCCGACTCGAATACGAGATGAGAGTTCGTGGGGCCGAGTCGGCCAGCTTTGAAGCCATTATTGGCAGCGGCCCCAACAGCTCGGTCATCCACCACATTCCCGGTGATCGTGCCATTGAAGATGGCATGCTCCTGGTTGATTGGGGGGCCCGGGTCGAAGGGTATTGCTCTGACCTGACGCGGACGATGTGCTTTGGCTCCATGCCCGAGCCCATGGAACGCGTGTACGAAGTAGTTCTGGAAGCCTTGGAAACAGCCATCGAGGCATGTCAGCCTGGGGCAGATTGCGCCCATGTCGACGCTGCGGCACGTGATGTGATTGCTGCTGCAGGTTGGGGCGATCAGTTTCCACATGGGCTTGGACACGGCGTGGGTATGGATGTTCATGAATCACCTTTCTTCAGCAACCGCTCGGGCGGGATCCTGCTGGAGCCGGGCATGATCATGACCGTTGAACCGGGCATCTATTTGCCTGGTGTCGGAGGGGTTCGTATCGAGGAAGACGTCCTCATTACTGAAACCGGGCACCGCGTTCTCTCAACGTGGCCTCGGGATTTGGATTCGGCCAAGCGTCCGTCGCTGAAAGCCTGAAGGGAGTCGAGATGATCGACATTCGCAAACTGAAGGAACTGGTGCGACTCATGGTCGCCAATGATCTCTCGGAGATCGACCTTCGTGACAGTGAAGAACAGGTGACGATCCAGCGTCCAACCGCGTGGTCCACACCTCAAGTCACCCAGCAGGCTGCCGTGGCACCGCCCCCAGCAGCGCCGCCTCCTTCTGAGTTGTCAGCAGCACCTGAGCCAGCGACTGCTGCAACGGCGACTGCCATGCATGATCCGGCAGATCTCGAGGGCTTGGTCGCTATTCAAAGTCCCATGGTTGGCACGTTTTATTCCGCGGCGTCCCCGGATGCCGACGCATTCGTCCAAGTAGGCGCTACCATCGCCGAGGGCGAGGTGGTGTGCCTCATCGAGGCCATGAAGATCTTCAATGAGATCAAGGCCGAGGCCGCCGGCACCATCCAGAAGATCCTTGTCTCCAACGGTGATGCGGTTGAATTTGGCCAAGATCTTTTCCTCATCAAACCCGCCTGATCGAATCCAGGACACGGAGCGACCCTGGTGTTTTCACGAATTCTCATAGCCAATCGTGGCGAAATCGCCTTGCGGATCATTCGAGCTGCCCGGGAACTGGGCATCGAAACGGTTTGCGTGTACTCGGAAGCAGATCGCGATGGCCCCTGGCTGGAACAAGCAGATCGAACCATCTGCATTGGACCGGGGCCAGCGGCCGAGTCCTACCTGCGCATCGATCGCATCATTGCTGCTGCCGAAACAACCCATACCGACGCTATTCACCCTGGTTACGGTTTCCTGGCAGAGAACGCGCATTTCGCGGAAGTTTGCAAGGATTGCCATATCGCGTTCATCGGGCCAAGCCCAGAGGCCATGGCGCTGTTGGGTGACAAGGTCTCCTGCCGTGCGATGGCTAAGAAAGCCGGAACGCCCATTTTCCCGGGATCACCAGGTGAAATCGAAGAAGAAGAAGAGGCCATCTCGGTTGCTCAAACCATCGGGTATCCAGTCATCGTCAAGGCTGCAGCTGGCGGTGGGGGACGTGGCATGCGGATTGTTCAAGACCAAACCGAACTGGTTGCCGCACTGGAGTCGGCTCGCCAAGAAGCCCAGGCGGCCTTTGGCAATGGGGCGGTTTACATCGAGAAGTTCCTGGAGCGGGCACGCCACATCGAGGTGCAGTGCCTGGGGGACCAACATGGCAATGCGATCCATCTCTACAACCGCGACTGCACTTCCCAACGACGACATCAAAAGTTGATTGAAGAAGGCCCGGCCCCTGGCATCGACGATGCCTTGCGTGACAAGGTCTGCGAATCGGCTTCACGACTGATCGAGTCTGCCCGGTATTGCGGTGCTGCCACCTGTGAGTTCCTCATGGACGAGGACCACAATTTCTACATGCTGGAGGTCAACACCAGAATCCAGGTTGAGCATCCCGTCACTGAAATGATCACCGGTGTCGATCTCGTCAAGGAGATGATCCGCTGTTCTGCAGGGGAGCCGCTGGCCTATAAGCAATCCGACATCGTGCTCCGTGGCCATGCCATCGAGTGCCGAGTCAATGCCGAGGATCCCGATCGTGGTTTCATGCCCCAGCCCGGGCTGGTCGAACGATTCAATCCGCCGGGCGGTTTTGATGTTCGAGTCGATTCCCATGTTCGGAGCGGCTATCGAGTCCCGCCCAATTACGATTCGATGATCGCCAAGCTCATCGTGCATGGTCGGGATCGCACCGAGGCGATTGCACGCATGAAGTCTGCGATCGATGAGTTCCAGATCGGGCCCATCAAGACTACCCTGCCATTGCATCGGATGCTGCTCGACAATGAGGCATTCGTCGATGCGAACTTTGATATTCATTATGTTGAGCGACTGCTTGAAGCGCGTGAGCAGGTATCGCCCTAAGACTGGACAGGCGGCTGGATCTACTCAACCTTGAGGTTGGTCATGAAGCCAACTTCGATGTTGCCAACCCGCAGCGAATCCAGGTTGGTGCCCTTGGTTACCTCGAACAGCAGCACGAATTCACGATCGCTTCCTGATGGTGGCTGAGAGCCAATTTCTTCAATGGTCTTGAGGAAATTACGACGGTCTAGTTTGACTTCGATGCCACCGGGACTCTTGTAATAGAAGCCGATGGGCATGTAGGTACGCCCCTCGGTGTCCAGCAACGCGATGCGATCACCGGGGTTGATCATCTGTCGAACCCGGTTGAAGAGGTTCGCCGTGGACTGCCGTCCAACCCGGATCTTGACAATATTAGCGCCCTCGGTCCGGTGAATACCCTTGATCTGCAGGGCCCGGCTGATTCGGCCCATTCGGCCACTTTGCACCTTCATGTAACCGTCGGTGAGGTAGTTGTCTGTCTCCCGCATGCTACTGGGCATCTTGTTCTTGCTGATCGAGCGAAGGAATCGCAGGTTGTTTCCGATCTCAACCTCCGTGGTAATGTCACCACCGGGCTCCTCTTCAAAATCGCCGCCAGCGCCGAGCGCTTTGGATCCAGCAAGAACCAGGAGCAGATCTCGATCCGTCGGTTCACTAAGTTCGAGTCTCAGCCCTTTGACTTGCACGAATAAGGGTTCAAAGTCGTTCGGCACTTTGAAAATAATTTGTGCCTGGCAATCGGGTCGCCCTGGAACACTCGTGATGTACTTGGAGGCATCATCGAACTTGTAGAAGCCGATGTCTTCCTCCTTTTCCTCTCCATCCGTATCGATTGCAGTGTCTTGAATCCAATAGCTGGGGTAGATCACGTCCGGGGATTCATTGTTATAGGCCTTGCCTACAAGCCGAACTTGGCTGCTGGAAATAGCCAACTGCTGTCCGAAATCACGTGCCTCTGACTTGAACTCCATGGGTATGGTGATCCAGGTGCTGTCGTCAAATTCACTCCGAATTGGCTGGAGCGCCGTTGCAGAACCAGGTGGCATAAAGAACTGCCCCTTTTCGCCCTGGACAGAGTCCCGGACAAGGGAGGCTTGCTTGTAGAGTTCTGGGTTGTACTGCTTCAGCGGTGTGCCGGAAATATCCGGTCGAAGTCCCGTAATGCTTGTCCACTCATAAAAGCTAGCTGTCAGGTAGTCCGCGGGAATCCAGAGTTGGGTACCGAGCGGGCCTACTTCGCTTTCCCCGGTCGATGCGCGTCCGTAGCCCTTGTAGCCCATAAATTCCAGGGGTCGTTGAAGGAAGCCGGTTGCGATCAGGATGAGACCAATTGAGATAATGCCTGCAACAACACCGAAGATGAAACCACCTGCGAGTTCGAGGACCTCGGGAACAGCGACATCATCTGGAGCGAGTCGATCCGTTGCCACGCGTAGTAACAGGAGGATGGCGCAGAAGACCAGAATGAAGGAACCACCCGAGACATAGTTGTCAAGGCCGCCAAGATTTCCAAGGGCCATGTCCCAGACAAGGAATTCCCAGATCGACAGCGTGATAGCACCAGCAAGGATCACAGCAGCCATGTGAAGCAGACTGCTGAAAAAGCCCTGGTTTGACCACCAGTAAGCAATGAGGAAAATGCCGATGCAAACGATGAAGTTGAAGATAATTCCCATCAAAAACTCCGTGTGGCCTCAGTGTGCCGTATCTGCCGAGGCTTTCTTCGGCTTCTTTCCAGGTGATAGGACACGACTGATTTCCTCAATTGAGGTCTCGCCAGCCACGGCTTTGCGCATGGCTGCTTCCTGCATGAGGATCATCTTCTCACGCCGTGCAGCGTTGAGGGCGCTTTTTACTTCGCCAATGCACAGGGCGTCTCGTACTTCGTTTGTCATCGGTGTGACTTCGAAGACACCGGTCACGCCGAGATAGCCTGTACCACGGCACACGGGGCACTCGATGATCTTGTTGCGGTCCTGGACTTGGCCACCCTTGCGATAGAGCTCAGTGCCTTCTTGCAGTCGGAACCGACCCGTGTCAGAAGGCACGAAGCTGACCTTGCAGTTGTCGCAGAGGCGGCGAAGTAGCCGCTGTGTGACCATCGCCTTCAGAGGCATGGCGGCATTCTGGGCATCGTCAACGAACTGAAGCCATTTGTTGAACATATCGACGGTGCCGTTGGCATTCATGGACAGGTAGAGCAGGGGGCCATTGACGCCAGAATCTGAAGCAACCCTGGCAGTATCGGCGTCCTCCACATCCGTTACGAGAATGACATCGGGGTCACGTCGCAGCATCGATTGCAACGTGCGTGCGTAATCCACCTGGGGATTGGAGGGATCCCAAACCTGTTGAACGGCGCCCTCAAGCAAGGTCTCGGTTTCTCGTTCCAGGGAACGAACATTCGATGTATAGGAATCATGGCAACTGAGCAGGGCGTATCCAGTCGTTGTGAGTCCCTGGCCAGCTGGGGCTGAAACCAAGACGATGCCATGTCGGTTGTGGTCCGGGATCAATGGATCAAGGATGGCTCTCTGTTGTTCAAGCAAGCCGAGACCGTCGTACGGAATTCGAACCTGCTGGGCACGATCCACATCAATGCGGATCAACTGCCCCTTGGAGGAACCAGAAGAGGTCACGGTCAATTTGTGATGTCCCTGGGGCGACATCACTTGGAATTCTCCGACTTGCTGTCGACGGGTTTCTTCCAGATCCATGCCGGCCAGTGTTCGAATCAGGTTGAAGACATTGGCACCGGAGTCGGTATCCAGAGATTCTTGCTTGGTTCGAATCGTGTCAACCGTGCGTGTGGCAATACACCCGCCTGCACCGAGCCCAAGGTCCATGCGGGCCGCCCGGTTCTCCAGGCCTGGTGCCAGAACGGATTCCAGGTTCATGTACAACAGGTGGGCAGGATCTTTTTCAGCAGGGATCTTGCGGGTTTTTTTCTCGGAGTCGATATAGGAGAGTGTGGCTGCCTTGCTGGCACGCTTGGCAGCCTTGCGTTCTCTTGCTTCTGGTGATCGTGTCATCCCGATCACGAACTGGGCGCCCTCGGGGACGGCCTGGTTGCGATGTTTCCAATAGACCAGGACGGGTGCAAACATGATCAGGACGCCCACGGGCCAGCCGACCCAGAACATCCAGCCAACGAGCATGATGGCCAGTCCCACTCCACTGAAGAAAATAAAGGCCATGTTCCAGCGAGGCAGGTCGAACTGGTAGTAGGTCGCGTCCGGCTGAATCTTCATACAGACCAACCACGCCCAGCAGGCAAGCACACCCCAGATGATCAATGGCTTCCACGGACTGAGGAGGAAGACAGAAGCGTCGCTCAAGAGGAGATGAAGGTCAGGCATCGGCAGGGTTCTTATCAAGGGAGCAGAGTGGGGCGTGTTGGATCATCCTAGGATCAACTGATCCCCTTCAGCCGCATCTTGAGTTCCTCAGGCTTGGGTGTCGCTTCCAAGGCGACCTTGTGGTGAATCATTTCAGCTTCGACCAACTCAACCAGGGAACTGGTGAAGTCAATCATGCCTTCTTGCTGTGAGCGCTTGATGACGTCAAGCAACTCGCCTTCGCGGGCTTCGAGAATGAACTTCTGGACAATCGGTGCCCCCAGCAAGACTTCAACCGCCGGGATCCGGGCGATTTCCTTATGGAGTGTCTTCAGGAGCTTCTGATAGATGATGGCCCGGATGTTGTAGGCCAGCAGCTTTCGGATCTGGGGAACCTCGCCCTCATCAAACAAGTCATAAATACGACCGAAGGTCTGCCACGCGGAGGAGGCGTGGATCGTTCCGAAGACCAGGTGGCCCGTTTCAGCAGCACGGATGGCCGCTTCGAAGGTTTCCTTGTCACGCATCTCGCCTACCAGCACCACGTCGGGATCTTCACGGACCAAAGCCCGCAAGGCCTCGTTGAAGTTGAGGCAATCGATGCCGACTTCACGTTGGTTGATCGTCGCCTTGGACTCGCGGAAGATGTACTCGATGGGATCCTCAATGGTGACGATGTGACATCGGCGACGCTCGTTGACATATTGAAGCATCGCGGCAATTGAGGTGCTCTTGCCCGAACCGGTGACGCCAGCGAAGAGGATCAGGCCGTTTGCTGAGAGTGCAACCGGGCCCAGAACCTCGGGGATGTGCAGGTCCTCGAAGGTCTTGACATCCGAGGTGATGAGCCGGCAGGCATAGGAGACCTTGCCGCGAGTCATGAAGATGTTGACTCGGAAACGCTTATCCTCGTCATAGTCGTAGGCAATATCCATCTGGCCACGTTGGGCGAAGATGTCGTACTGGTGAGCATCCAGGACATCCATGCAGATCTGGTGAGCCTCGTTACGAGTGACCTCTTCCTTGCCTGCGGTTCGGAGTTCACCACGAACACGGATCCTGGGGATCGCTTCGGCCTTGATGTGCATATCAGAGGCCTCGTGGTTGATGCAGACCTGGAGATACTTCCGGAAAAGCTTCTCCCCTTTGCCAGGCTCGGTGCCCTTGGCATGGTGAACGATTCGGGGGCCGGGGGCTCCATTGCTGGTCGTGGGATCCACGTCAATCGCTCCTGGGGTTCGATGGCCAGCGGCCATGTCATTGACCGAATCAAGCCCATCACTCTATCACATGGCGCCGGGTCGACGGCTCTTTGGGGGCTTCAAATGCCTCTTAGGGGCCGCTCTATGGGGGGTCAATCCTTGACATCCGGGGCCTGGAATCGCATCATTCACAGATGGAGAGGATTCGACTCCGAGAAGGGATCACGTTTGATGATGTTCTGCTGATTCCACGTCGCAGTGATGTGGTTCCTGCCGGGACGGATACGTCCACCTGGCTCACCGGAAATATCCGCCTGAACATCCCCCTCATCTCGGCCCCCATGGACACGGTCACGGAATCCACCTTGGCCATCGGGCTGGCCCAGGAGGGCGGACTCGGGGTCATCCACAAGAATTTGGATGCCGACGTCCAGGCCCGTGAAGTGGCCAAGGTGAAGCGTTCCGAGAATGGAATGATTGCCGATCCTGTCACCCTCAGCCCCGAGGACACCGTCTCCAAGGCCATCTCCCTGATGGAGCAGCAGAACGTCTCGGGCTTCCCGGTGACCGTGGATGGGACAAGCCGAGGACAGTTGGCAGGCATCCTGACCAGGCGAGATATTAAGTTCGTGGAAGCACCCTCCGATCTCGTCGGAGAGGTCATGACTCGGGAGAACCTGGTCACGGCCAGGACGGATGTCCCCCTTGAGGAAGCGGAGAATCTTCTCAATCGAGGCCGTGTCGAGAAACTCTTGCTGACGGACACCGCGGGGTGCCTGGCGGGAATGATCACGATGCGGGATATCGAGAACCTGCGACGCCATCCCAACGCTTGCCGCGATAGCCGTGGTCGCTTACGGGTTGGGGCTGCTGTCGGTGTTCATCAACTCGATCGCATTACCTCTCTGGTTGAGGCCGAGGTAGACGTGGTCGTGGTTGATACCGCCCATGGGCATTCCGAGAACGTCATTGAGACGGTTCGGGAAATCAAGGCGAGCTATGGCATCGATGTGATTGCGGGCAATATTGCAACTGGACAAGCGGCTCGTGACCTGATCGATGCTGGCGTCGATGCGGTGAAGGTTGGGATTGGACCTGGCTCGATCTGCACGACTCGGATCATCAGCGGGGTGGGCGTTCCACAGCTCACCGCGATCGACGAGGTCTGCAAGGTGGCAGGTCCGGCAGGGATTCCAGTCATCGCCGACGGCGGTATTCGTCAGAGTGGTGATATTGCCAAGGCAATCGCCTTCGGTGCCAACGTCGTCATGCTGGGTTCGATGTTTGCAGGTATGGATGAGAGTCCTGGCGAGCTCATCTTGCATGGTGGTCGTCGATATAAGTCCTACCGCGGCATGGGTAGTTTGGGTGCAATGGGGGCTGGCTCCGCCGACCGATACGGACAGGGTGAAGTGGCCGACACGGGCAAGTATGTTCCGGAAGGCATTGAGGGACGTGTCCCCTACAGAGGACGTTTGGCGGATACGGTCTACCAGATGGTTGGTGGCCTGCGAGCTGCGATGGGCTATAGCGGTTGCCGAACGATCGATGAACTTCGCCATGATTCAGAGTTTGTTCGAGTCAGCGGCGCCTCGGTCGTCGAATCCCATCCCCATGACGTGCAGTTGACGCGTGAAGCGCCCAATTACACTTCGTTCCAACCCATGAGTGATTAGGCCTGCACGCGAAGATCAGCGTGGCGTGCTGGAGGCTACCGCGCCATCGATGACAACGCCGGTGCAGTGAGATGTCCATTCGAATGGATCACCGTCATAGAGTGCAAGATCGCCGTCCTTGCCGACCTCGATCGAGCCGACTCGATCATCAATGCCCAGGATCCTGGCCGGGGTAATGGTGATCATGGCAAGGGCGTCGTCAAATTCACAGCCGTTGGCAGCTGCCATGCCTGCTTCGTAGAGAACGACCCGGGTGCGGGGGACATAGCTCTCGTAGCCACTCTGCATCGCGACCGGTATCCCGGCTTCAATCAGCTTGGAGGCTGTTTCAAAGGACAGGTTCTCTCGTTCGCCAAAGGGACGAATCATCGTGGGATGAATAAAGACGGGAACGCCCGCTTCCTTGATGTCGTCTTGGAGGATATAGGCCTCACTGGCCCCGTCGAGCACGATCGGGATATCGAATTCTTCACGCAGGCGCAGTGCATTGGCGATATCGCGTGCCTTGTGTGCGTGGATGAGGAGCGGTGTCTCTCCCGCCAGGACTGCGGCGAGTGATTCCAATTCGAGGTCGCGTTTGCCCGAATCATCTTTCTCGTCGTCGTCGACGATTGCGCCGGCTTCTCGGGCTGCCTGCTTGCGGGCATAGTGTTGGGCATCCAGGAGTCGCTGTCGGAGTAGGGCGGCTGCCTTGGCTCGCGTGCCTGGTGATTCGCCTCGAATCGCGGTGTCACTCATTGAGCACGCGATCATGGCAACCGGTTCGATGACGGCGTCTTCCACGCGGTTGCCAGTGGTCTTCACGATCATCGTCTGGCCAGAGATCAAGGACTCGGGGGCGTGACCTGTATGAACGGTTGTGACCCCGAAGCCACGAACCCATTCCACAAGGCGTTCGCGTGGGTTGTAGGCATCCAGGGCCCGCAGATGTGGTTGCAGGGGGGCGCCTTCGTCCAATTCGTCGCGATCATGCTTGATGTTGAGATGACCCGCCAGGCCGACACAGGTATGCGCATCGATCAGGCCAGGCGTGACCACGGTGGCACGAAGAATTGTTTCTGTGCCATCGGGTGTAAAGTCAGCTGCCTGGCCAACGGCGGCAATGTCACCGTCACGGACGAGTACATATCCATCCTCGATGGCATCGCCCGCCATCGTATGAATCGTGTCGCCATAGACCAGCACCGTATCGGCGGTCACGACTGGTGTGATCGCTAAAAACAAGAGAAGTGCAGTGAGACAACGCATCATTCGTGTCCTTCGTCAATGCAACACAGGTAGGGACGTTGAGGCTGTCCTGCTCCGGGTCCTCCAACGGCATACAAACGGTCCTTGGGGTTGGCCAAGTCAAATACCTGTTGACCTTCAACCCAGGTTTCAAGTGTCTTGGTGTAAATACTGAATGGATCGCCGTCCAGGATCACGAAGTCTGCGTCCTTGCCAGCTTCCAGAGAGCCGATGCGATCATCGAGATCCATCATGGCCGCGCCGTTGAGCGTGAGACTGGCCAGGGCGGTCTGGCGATCAAGACCCGATCGCATTGCCAGGGCTGGCATGCGTCGGAACCAACGTGAGTCGGTGATGAGGTCGTCGGTGTGAAAGGCCACAACGACACCGGCCTCATCCAGCACGCGTCCGGTGTCGTACCCAATGTCCACGGCCTCCTGTTTTCCACCAGGAGAGTCGACCAGGATTACTGAGCAGGGGGCTCCGGCAGCGGCGATCTCATCAGCGACTTTCCAGCCATCACTGACGTGATGCAGCACGACACGAAAGTCAAATTCGTCTGCCAAGCGAAGGACTGTGAGGATGTCGTCATGTCGATGCGTGTGATGATGCACGACGCGTTCACCACGAAGCACTTCACCGAGTGTTTCGAGCTTGAGATCGCGGTCCGGCAGTTTGGTTTCATCATCACCGGCCTCATCGATTCGCCTTTGGTAGTCCTGGGCATCGATAAAAGCCTGTCGCACGAGTGCAGCTGATTTGCCGCGTGTCCCAGGGAAGGGCGTCTTGCTTTGCGGGTTGGTGCCGTTCGCCATCTTCAGGCCACCCATAGGACGGTCCTGTTCATCAAGGATCAGGAGATCTTCAATGCGCGTTGCTGGACGAAGCTTGACGTACGCCGTTTGGCCTGAAGAGAGGTGCCCGCTGCCTGGCATGATGTTGAGGCAGGTGAGTCCGCCAGCAACGGCTCGCCGGAAACCCGAGCTTTCAACATCAATGCTGTCGATGATGCGAACTTCCGGTTGGATGGGCCCCGAACGATCGCCGCCACCACCGCCAGTGCCCCAGATTCCAATGTGACTGTGCGTGCAGACCAAGCCTGGCATGATGGTCTGGCCGTCGCAGTCGCGCACTGTCAGGTCACCTTCGGGGGCAGTCCATTCGGACATGGGGCCTACGCTCAAGATTTGGCCATCTTCAACCAGCAGGTAGCCCTCTTTGATTTCGGGGCTGGAGACAGGAATCACGTGTGCGTTGAGGAAAGCCTGTGGTTTTTCCTGGGCGTGCGCTTGACTGCCCAGGAGACAGCAAGTCAGTACAAGGAACATTGTTGTTTGAATGATCATCATGGAGTGTTCGCCTCATGGGCAGGAGGGCCCTTCATCCTACTGTAGTTCTCTTCAAAAGCTGGAATTGGTTTGAGCTAGGCTGCCCTGTTGCTAAAGTGAAGCGAGCCCAGGAGGTTCTGATGGCTCATCGGCTGCTCGGTCTTTCGCTCGGTGCACTAGGTTCGGCAGGCCTGGCGCTGGCCGGGGCAGAGGATGTGCCCTGCAACTCAAGCACTGGGCCAGACGTGGTCATTGGCAGTCTTGATGACATCGGTCATTACGGTGAACTGAATGGCATCTACGCCTATTCCATTGCGACCAATATTGTGAATGTCGGGGATGAGATCCTGCCATGGTTCCCTAGCAACAATGCGCACCCCGTGATCGCGCAGCATATGTACAAGATGAATGAAACGCGGATCGAGCAGATCGGCATTTCCTGGGTGAAGCACGGCTTCGGGGCACTGGCCTGGAACGACTTCAATTGCGGTTGCCAGAACCCGAACAACTATGACTATCTCGGGGTGGGTTGCACCGATCCCTACACCGCGGGACTCAATGGGGACCAGGATGGGTTTGGCAATATCGCAGGGCTTGGGCCTCGCTGGGAAGTTAATGCCACAACGGGCGTGTTTCCCTTCCCATACACGACGATCGGCCAAGGCGGTGACACCATCTACAAGCGGTTGCAGGTGCATTCGTACGATCTAGAGCCTCAGTCAAACCCGGACACGCTCTACTTCGCTGAGGGACAGTACGTCACGCCGGACGATGCTCAGGCAGGCCACGGTGCCAACAGCCTTGGCTACCGGCCCATGGCGGTTGGCAACTGGCAGCCCGGCGCCGGGTGGAATCTTTCGCTCGTGGGAGAAACAGTTTCCGGCCTGCCTGCCATCTATGCCTGGGCCGCCGCCTACCCGGACGTGGTACTGGAGACGGTGGACCTGCCCGACGATGGACGTTTCGTCCTGGCTGCTCGCGCGACGGAGAACAGCGACGGCTCATGGCATTACGAATATGCCTGGCACAACATCAACTCGTGGCGCAGCGGTCGCAGTTTGACCATTGACCTGCCTGTTGGCGCTACGGTGTCGAACGCAGGATGGCATGCCGTGGATCATCACTCCGGGGGACCGTGGTCCAACGAGCCATGGACGATTACGGTTGATAGGGCAATCGACTACCGCACCTACTCAGCGGATGCCGGAGGCGAAGCTTCCCCCATCTGCTGGGGCACGATGGCTAATGCGTGGTTCGATTGCGATCGTGGGCCAGGTGAAACCGAGGTCACACTGGGGTTTTATCGAACTGGCACACCGTCCACGGTGACCGTGTCACTGCTGGGGCCGGTTGCCGGCGATGATCCTGGTTGCGTTGGGGATGTCAATGGAAACGGTTCCACCGAGGTCAATGACTTGTTGGCTGTTCTAGCGGTCTATGGCAATACTTGTACGGATTGCTCGGAAGACATCGACGACAACGGGCTCATAGACGTGAATGACATCTTGGCGTTGTTGGCCGATTGGAACTGTTCCATCTGATTCGGGTCAACGTCCACGGGAGGGCTTGCGAGCAGAATGAAGTCGGTTGACCCTGCATTCAAAGTTTGATTGGATGAACTCTAGTCATTCTCGTCGTAGACTGAATGCACGATGTACCTGCAGATACTCTACAGCGCCGCTAGTTTTCTGACCCTTGCTACCGCTCTGGTGCTGGTGATCTGGGTTGTGCGACGACCGCCCGGGCTCGTCATCATGGTGGCGATATTCGAATCACTGATCATGGGGTTCGTGTCCTTGTCGTTGATGGGAGGAATCTGGTTCGGGAACCTTATCTTCGGCCCCGATCCGGTCATATCGCTGACTCTCTGGCTGAGTCAGTTGTTGTTTCTGATCTGGGCATTGCAGCAGGTCGTGAAGAGGGCCTGGAATGGAGAACTCAAGGACATCTTCTCCGCCCTGACGAAAAAGGATCTGCTCTTGATCAACAAGAGCAAAGCCAGGCATCAGGCCTCCATGAATGCAAGGCGGCAAAAGAAGGAACGAGCTGCTCAAATGGAGCAGGATCAAGTCGCTGGCAATGAAGCTCCCATCTCAAGTGGTGTGGATTAAGACACGCCGCCCTGTGCATGTAGGAAACCCGATCGGGTTGGCCGATTGGAACTGTTCCATTTGATTCGGGTCAACATCCGCGGGAGGGCTCGAACCTCCAACCTTCGGCTTCGGAGGCCGACGCTCTATCCAATTGAGCTACGCGGACCGAGGTGGAAAGTGTACCACCGCGGCCTGCAAAGATGAGGATCGCAGAAGCTACTCGCAGGTGTCTCCAAAGACCCCAAGCATGCTAAGTAGATCATTGACGTCAACAAGCCCGCTGCCGTCAATGTCACAGCCATCGGCTGTTCCATACTGGCCGATCAGAGCAAGCAGATCATCAACATCAATCACACCGTTGCTGTTGCCGCAGTCTGCCGGGCAGGGTTCAGGGCCTTCATTGAACAGCAAGAACAGGGACCCATTGCCAGTAGCACTATCTGCGGTTCCGATGCGGAACAGGAACGTGTCGCCATTGCTGCAGGGAATGCTGCCCAAATCACCTGCTTCAGCGCAGGTGACGTATTCGCCGGGGCCAGTTGGACAGGCAGCGTGCACGAAGGTCTTTGGAGCAAAGCCTGAGCTGCCCGTGAGTGAGAACAAGATTTCGCCACTACCAGGGGCGGTCACGCTGTACCACGTATCGGAATCAATGGCATCGCCGTCAGAGTTGCAGGCGTCAGGCTCATCGGGCCCAGAGCTTGTGGCATCTGTGGTGGATACTGAGTTATGACCTATGACCAAGGCCTCCGGTGACGTGCAGACATCGTTGGCAGGCGGTTCAGGCGGCGCCGAGTAGTCGATACTCATGCTGTACTCGTTGAGCGTGTCATCGTACAAGTAGATGCGGAGGAAATACTCTTGGGCCGAGCTGCCACCGTGCGTCCATTGGAGACTCTCATTGTTTGAGAACGACTCAGCCCATTTCACTCGCGGGCCATCGCAACCTGCGTAGAGTTCCATATTGATATTGCCAGCCGGGTCGGTGAACGTGAGATCAACATCAATAAAGCCACCTGGAGCCAGTGTGATGCGATACCAATCCTCATCGGTGCTCTTCACGATTTGGTCGGTGTAGTTGCCCGCTGCGATGGTCGCAGCTTCCTCGCATGTGTCATTATCTTCATTGTCATCATCAGGACCATTGAGGAGGAACTGGTTGAAACCACCGGTCGTAAAAGCCTTATCAAAGCGACCATAGCCGTCGTAGCCACTCGGGTTGTCACAGCTCGAAGAGCCGCAAGTCAGGACGCCTACAGAGCGATGATCGGAATTCAGAAGGTATGGGCTCCCTGAGGAACCGCCCTCTGTAACGCCATCGTTCCACTGGACGCCGTGGTAGTAGGTCGATGTTGAGCCGCAGATATTAATAAAGCGTACGTTGCCAAAACTAATACGCATGTAGTCGCCACCCGGATGATGAATGCCCGTCATGGGCGTGTTTGAGCTGACAGTGCCTGCAAACCAGCCACCAAAAAACGAATCATTTGGAATCACGTTGCGGATTAACAAGAGGGTGTTGTCCGAGTTCCCATAGGTGTCGATCAAGTCTGCACCCTGGACGGCCGTGCCAGGGACGATGCTACCGGTGCAGCCGAGCCGTTCGTACCCAAACTGAAACTCTGAACCATTGGCAACATTTTGGGTGCTGACGCAGTGGGCGGCCGTGTGATAGTAGGGGGTTTCGTCCTGGTAGAAGGTTGCGAGCAACTGACCGCTGCATACGGATCCGGTCGGCATGTAGATGCGTGCAATGGCCTTTCGGTGTTCTTCCCATTCCTCATAACAGGAGGGCACGTTATGGCAGTCGCCGGCGCCGCGGCTGTCGTCATCTCGGTATGGAGAAGCATTTTCGAAGTAGTGCAGGATTTCGTCGAATTCGAAGGGAAGTTCAGCAGGTGGTTTGCCTGAGTCTGCTGTGTTGGGGTGAAAATATTCGACCCGAATCGTGTTAGTCCAGACACTACCTGACCAGATGCGACCATGATCGAAGGGGCCGCGACCTGTCCAAGGTCCGGTGAGTTCCGCTTCCATGTCGCCAGCAACCGCCAAGAGAGCGGCGCCTTTGGGTAGGTCTGCATTCTTGAAGAACACACGCAGCCCCATGGCATCCGGGCACTCGATGTTCATGCGCCAGAGCAGTCCATCGGGAACAGCGACCCACAGGCCATCGGCCATCGTGAACTGGACTGGTCGTGGTTTGCCGGCACGATAGGGCTGTCCCTGGTCATAGAGCCTTTGGTTTTCCTGGTACACCAGGTCGAGATTGAGTTCAGGAAGTCGTACGGAAGGGGCCGGTGCCTGTTCGAGCCCGTATTGCTTTGTAAAAGAGATGTCGCTTGGACCGGCGCCCAGGACAGGGACATTGACCTGAAAACGGCTGTGCCCGTCGACACCATCGATGGCATCAGGCTGCTGGGCCGCGACAGCGGTTCCGATAACCCCGATCACGCAGAGGGTCGTTCTCAGCATGTACCGACAGACTGTGCGTGTATGCGTAGCTGAAGACATCTATCTATT
>JAYZAT010000076.1:0-5199 GCA_036339555.1 Planctomycetota bacterium | reverse complement strand
TCCGCCAGTCCTAGACGTCCTCACCGACAACACCATCCTGGCCGCCGCCACGATGCCGAGCGCAAGCCCACGCCGATTCTGGACCAGCAATTACGTTGGAATCGGTCCGAACGCTGATGATGCTGTGATGTGTGCGATGGCCCCGATTGTGACAACTGGCGGCGACTGCAATCTCACTCGCGCAACTATTGATATCCCTGGCGACCTCAATGAGCCTGCCGGATACATCAGCCAGGAGATGCAACAACGCTCCTACACCAACAACTTTGGAAACCTCTTTGATGGGAGCAAGGCTGCCACTGCTCAGATTGCAGCGGTTGCTGCCTGCATACAGGGACTCTCCCTGCAGTGGTACGGTGGACACCAGATTCCAGAAAATCTGCGGGCTCTGCTGTATGACACGAAGCGAATCAAAGGATCACTCACTAATCCTCCGTTCCAGCAACCCTTCCCCGCCGATAGCTTTGGTAAGGCGGGTGCTCCCTGGGCGACCGACCTGGTAGGCCCAACCGAGGGCCCAGACGGCACACCGTTCGTTGGCGGCTGGATTGATCCCTCCGCAGCAGGCGTTGAGCTGGTCATCAACCCCTTTTACCAGGTTGAGCCCACGCAGACAGACATCATTACGGCCTACTTCATCCGTGGCTACCAACTCTATGGTGACATCACGTCCTTGGAATCCCGCTTCGACTACGAGTTCCTCTCCGCCTTGTCACAGTACACCGTGGGCGGCGTACCTATCGAAGTTGATCCGTACGTGCCAGGCCAACCCATTATATATGGCGAGGAACCTTATCCTGAAATTGAGACTGGCGAATGGACTGATCTCTTCATCCATGGCATCGAGGAAAACAAGGATTTTGTCAACAATGCCGTTGGCATTGCGATCGATGTCTCCTTCAAGATCGAGCCAGAATCCGTGCTCGATAAAGCACACAGGTATAACGCATTGATGTACAACTTTCAGGCCGAGGCTTGGCAAGATTTTGAAGTCGCCACCGCCACGTTCGATGATTTCACTGCCACCTACAACCTGGTTTACAAGCCGGCCGATGGAGTTTACTTCGGAAACTACTTCGGGCAGGGCAATGAGTTCAACATGAGGTTCACCTTCAATACCTTTGCCCAGTTCGTCGATCCCGACGAACCATTCGAGGACGAAGTAGAATTTGAGGCCGAGCCCTTCGTCATCTACTACGACCTCATTCATCTTCGTGAAGACGGGGTGGTCGTACCCTAGCAACCGCTGGCAATTCAATATTCACACGACATGGCCTTTCTCCGTCCAGGGGAAAGGCCATGTTTTATACCCCACTACAAAAATACGCCCTGCGCCTGACTCGCAACCAAATCGGCCAGTCCAGCAACGATGTCATCCTGCAACACCGGATTGGTAATCAAACGAGCGGGCACACATGCCTCGAACCGGAATCATGCCAAACCTGGCATAGAAGGGTGCGACATCCTCATCACAGCACACATCGACCATGTAAAAGCTGGCACACCGATCCAGCAACCTGCGAACCAGTGCCTGGCCGATCCCGCGGCCTCGATACGATGGCAGGACTTCCAGCAGCGGGATGTAGGCTGAATAAAAGCCATCGGAAATTGCATTCACGAAGCCCACGACTTGCCCGGTAGCCTGCTCACAGGCCAGTTCAACCGCCCAACTGTTACGCAGGATCTCAAGATGCGTTTCCGGGGATGGTGGGTCCGGCCAGCCCTCGAAGAAACCGATGAGTGCGTCAGGCTGCAAGGCCTCGATCTCGGAACGAAACGTCATACCTTCCATCGCATGCCCTCCTGTGAATGAAGCAGAGAATATCTCAACCTTCAAATCATCTTGAATTGAGTGCTGAATTGCGATCGCCCTATGGGGCCTAAGCCTTTTATATCAAATGGCTTATAGGATCTTGTCCGCAATTGTCCATGCTCGCTTCCCCCCGACTCGCTACCTCCAACATCTGACAAAGTGCTGACACGGCTCCCGCGGCAGTCACACGCATTGTCAATTTTGGTAATTTAGGCAAGAGAGAGAAGGAGACTTATTCATGTTCCGCCCCCTGACTTTTCTTGCCTTCGTGGCCGTAACTTCAACTGCTGCCCTGGCCAGCACTTCGAGTTTTAACTCCACGACCACCGCCCTGGGCAGTTCGGCCTATCAACTCGTCGATGAGTTTGAAATCCTCTATTCAGGTGCAAACGCCTACCTGGATTGGGACCTCGACAATGTCCCCGATAGTGTCCTCCCTGTTGGTGCACCAGATGAACTGGCCCTGTACGTCGATCCCGAGCACTACACGCTCGACTTCGGCACAAGCCTGACCCCCTACTACCTGGGTTCAGAACTCAGTCTGGCTGCCTCAGTGGACTGGCGGCTTTCCTATGTGACAACCCCCGGATCAACTGTTCTCTACAGCACAATCATGTCCGGAACCACAACAGACAACGGTGACGGCACCTGGACCTTGGATATCGCCCTTGGCCTGGAATGGCCTGTGAGTGGTGTGCCTGCCAATGACTTTGGTATCCCTGTTGGAACTCACGCTGCTGCCGAGATCGCCGACTTCACCAGTTTCACCTGGGATGGAGAGACCCTTTCGGCCAATGTCATCCCTGCCCCGGCTGCATGGGCATTGGTGCTCGTGGGCATGGGTGTGCCCCGTCGTCGCAAACGTTGATACGCCCCTAATACTCTGCAACTACCACAAGCTCGGTCATGATTGGCCGGGCTTGTTCATTGAAAGCATGACAGAGTTCAGGAGCGTTCGAAAACCAGCTCAAGGCGATTGCCTGGGCGTGGTATCTCGACGTGGGTCATGAAGGCCTTGATCAAGGCAAGGCCGCGACCACTCGCGATCGTGAGATTTTCATCCGCTGTTGGATCTGGCACGGTATCCGGATCAAATCCGGGGCCTTCATCCTGGATCGCCATTACGACCTGATCCGCATCGATATGGCAATCCAACAGAATCCGCTTGGTCTCATCACCACCATTGCCATGAGTCATAGCGTTTGCCATGGCTTCCTCAAGGGAGAGGCGAATAGCAAACGTCGCAGGCTCCTCCATACCAAGATCAGTACAAGCCTGGAGCACCTCGCCGACAGCCACGTCAATGTCAGTCCGAGAACTGGCCAGGTCAAACTGGCGTTTCCAGCTAGTGGTTTTACCCGGCTCGCTGCTCATGGACCGCTCCTGATGGACTCCCAGACAGGGGTTGAGGTTTGTTCAACCCCATTGGTGTTACAACTGTGATCAAGCGGCGAGAGAATCAGGACAGATCATCTCGAGCCGCCTTGGCCGTCTCATGAATGCTGAAAATTCGATCAAGCTTCGTAATCTTGAAGACCTCATAGATCTCCGGTCGGATGTTGGCCAAGCACATTTGGCCACCCATATCAGCCATTCTATTGTTCATCGTGATCAGAATGCCCAACGCCGCCGAGGAGAGGTGCTCGACATTGCCAAAGTTGATGATCATGTTTCGTGAATTCTGACCCTGAACCGCTTCATCGAGTTCCTTGCCGATCTGCTGGATGTTGCTTTCATCCAGAATATTCTTCTCAAGGAACGACACTTCGAGCACACCACCGGCATCATCGACATGAAGCATCTGGCTCATTCAACAAACTCCCCGGGCCGACAATGGCCCATCTTCAGGACAGGACTTCCAGCCATGAGCAAACTCATGGATTGTAGGCAGCGCCAAGATCCACCTCATCAGACAAACCGGGGAAGAGAATATCCTCGTTCTCATCCTGGATAATGATTTCTGGGCGGAGCAGGATGAGGAGTGACTTCTCCTCCGTTGAGGTGATGCGATTCGTGAAGAAGCGATTGATGTACGGAATCTTGGAGAGGATCGGAACACCGGCTTCCGTCTCGTACTCGCTCTTATACCGCTGACCACCAAGCAGAGCAGTTCCCTTGTCTGGTACCGATGTGGTGACGAACAACTCATCAAGTCGGATATTGGGAAGTTCGATTGAACCGGCGAAGCCGCCGGCACCACCACCGAATCCGCCGCCGCCCGCTGCGCCTCCGAAGGCCGCTGTCGAAATTGACAGCTCCTTGCTCTTCTGGAAGTGGACATTCAACGTGACGTATCTGCGGTCAGCTGAAGCGGCCCCTTTGAGCCACAGCACGATACCCGTATTCAAGGGAGAGACCACTGGTTCAAATGCACCGGCGCCTTCACCTGTGATGGGCGTGAGACCGGATACATAGGACTGCTGTTCACCAAAGGAGACCCAAGCCGCCTGGCCATTGAGGAAGGTCAACCTTGGAGCACTCAGTTCCACGGCACGCTCATCCGCTTGGGTGGCCTGAACCAGGAGATCGACCTGGATATCGTCGAGGTATTGGATATTTAATCCCAGGGCAGGTGCTGCACCAAGCACCGTGCCAGCCAGCCCAGTTGGCGACGAAGCTGCAGCGATTGTTTCAACGAGGTTCAGTGAATTCTGAACCACACCAATCGGCCCCCAGCCTTCGGTATTCCGTACCGGGGTCTGGCCGGTCATCGGAGCACCAGCAAAGTATTCCCATTGAGCAGGGAACGGATTAGTCGGATCAAAGGGGAATGCCTGGCTTGAACCCGTATTGATCGTGTTGTACGGAGCAATCAGATCTCCGTCTTCATCTCGAGGAGAGTCAACGGCTCCGTAGATCAGGGAGTCCTTCAGTTTTCCAGAACCTGAGTCTTCAAAGAAATCCTTGAGCTGGGCATTGGGATCTCGTGCTTGAGCCTGGTCAAACACACCACCGCCACCGGTCGTATTGAAATACAAGTCCAGATCCACGCCGATTTCCTCAAACCAACTGGTTTTCATCTGGAGGAATCGTGTCTCGACGTTGATGAGAATGGAACGGGCTTCCCGCAGCATTCCCAACAAGCGACCAATCTGCATGTGATTCTTGCTGGTCGTCCGGATGACGAGGTTTCGATGAAACTTGAGAATGCTGCTGTCACCACCGAATTCCGCCCACTTATCAATGGGGGTTGTTTCACTGGAAGGCACACTCTGCTGGATGATCAAGATCAACTCATCGAGTGATTCGTCCTCCAACTGCTCCCAGTCCCAGTTTCGTGGGTGGTCACCGCCACCGCCGCCGCCGCCGCCGCCGCCGAAACCGCCAGCACCGCCACCGCCACCGAGGCCACCTCCAGCACCGCCGCCGCCGCCGCCGCCGAAACC
>JAYZAT010000075.1:0-18646 GCA_036339555.1 Planctomycetota bacterium | reverse complement strand
GCTACAATCCCACTGATGACCACGAGGCGACCAACAAAACAATTCACGGTTGGAAATGACCGCACGGGCATTCTCAAGATCGGTGGCGATGCGCCCATCTCCGTCCAGACCATGACAGCCGGATACACCTGGGATGTTGATGCCTGCGTGGCAGAAATCAATAAGCTCAGCGAGGGTGGTGCGGACATCGTCCGTGTCGCCGTACCACAGCGCAAAGATACCGAAGCGCTCGTCGAGATTCTCGACCAGACCCGTGTACCCATCGTTGCCGACGTCCACTTCCACTACCAGCGTGCTCTGGAAGCGATCGAAGCCGGCGTTCATAAGATTCGGTTGAATCCAGGCAACATCTCTGATCGTGACCAAGTCAACAGCGTGATTGATGCCTGTAGCGAGCGTGGCATACCGATCCGTATCGGTGTCAACGAGGGCTCCATCATCGAACGCAAGGACAAGGAACGACGACTGAAGGAACTCGGCACATTCTTCGCAGACAGGCGGCAAGGTCATCTCATCGCCTTGATGATCGCCAAGTTGGAGGAGTACCTGGAGATCTTTGAAGCGCGTGATTTTCATGATGTCTGCATCAGTGCCAAATCGATGGACCCACGGCTCGTGATGGATGTCTACACCGAGATCAGCCAACGTTTCGACTACCCACTGCACTTGGGCGTCACACACGCAGGCCCCAAGGAAACGGGCACCATTCGAAGCGTTGTCGCCCTCGGCACCTTGCTGGCAGGTGGCATCGGTGACACGATCCGGATCTCCTACGCCAATGACCCGATCTACGAAGTGGAAGACGGGCTTGAGATGCTCTATTGCCTTGGACTTCGAGAACGGACGGGCGTTGAGTTGATTGCCTGCCCCACCTGTGGCCGAATCCAAGTGGATCTCTTCGAACTGATCCAGGCCGTTCGCATCAAGCTGGTGGACGCGATTGAAGTTCCCATGAAGGTTGCCGTGATGGGCTGCATCGTGAACGGACCCGGCGAAGCAGAAGGTGCCGATGTCGCCGTGTTTGCCGGAGACCGACGTGGCATCATCTACGTCCAGGGAGAGCGTGTCGCCAATGTCCGCGAAGAGGAAATCCTCGATCGGCTCCTGGCGGAATGCCTCGCGTTCGAAGCACGCGTAAAAGCTGGTGAGGCTCGGCTGGGCGAAAAGGCCGTGGAGATCGTGCCACCCGATCCCATCGGCGAGCTTGGCAGCGGGGTGGAAAAGATTGCTGCCGGGCAGGTTGAGCAACTCACCATTGATCGCTCCTGAGTGACCTGGATCGGATATGGATGCGTCCAAGCACCCTGTCTGATCGTATGATCAGTCGAGGAATCGACCATGCGAAGACCACGATCTGCCGCCTTCACAATCATTGAGTTGTTGATCGTGATCGGCATTATCAGCCTGCTGATCGGGCTGATCATGACCGCCCTAATCGGCGTACGCAAACAGGGGCACAAGACCCTTGAGAAGAATGAGATTCGACAGGTTGGGAATGCCTGGCTGAAATATTCGCAACTCCATCGAGATCGAATCACTCCGGGCTGGCTTTCGCCAGCCACTCAGGAAAAGTGGGAAACGGAAATTACGTTTCCGGATGGCACACTCATTCCCCCGGCCCCGTACTACAGCAACAATCAGCCCAACATTGCTGGCCCCTGGACATGGCGATTGCTGCCCTACATGGACAACGACATGCGACTCGTTCGAGGGAACCGAAAAGATGAGACCTTCAACCAGTGGGATGAACTCGACGACACCATGAAGCTTGATATCGCGGAAGCGCCCTGCTTTGGACTCAACGGCTATTTCCTCGGTGGCGTCTGGGATCGCTGGTACCCTGAAATTCGGCGGAGCCATCCCCGTTTCGTGACCGTCGAGGATGGCCAACAACGGCAGGTCAATCTCACCACCACCTCCCTCTCCATGCTCGCGAATCCTTCGCGTGTCATCGCCTTCATCACCAATGCGGCGGGTGAACCAGGCGTGCCAAACGAGCGGCTCGACAGTGGCCCCGGACACTGGTTGGCGACTCCGGATCGCCTCGCTGACACGCAACAATGGGAACTGACCAAGGGTTTGGACATCAACTATGTCGAAGGGGCTTCTGCACCCATTGGTCGCTACGGCGGTCCCCCGGTCACATGGCACCCGGACGGTCACGTCGATGCGTTCTCCTATGCCGAACTGATCGACCAACGGTTATGGATTGATCGGGCCAAGGACCAGATTGGAAACATGGGATCTAAGTACCGCTACACCGAGCCCTAGCGGCGACCACCCGACATCATTTCTGGTTTTTGAGACGTTCCATGGCCCTGTTGATGGAGGTCCGGATCATCGTCATGTGCATGGGGCTCAACCTCGACTTTTCAAGGTCAACGGTGATGCCCGGCAGCCAGCGAACTTCGGATTCCGTCCAGCCCATCGCTTCCACGCGTTCGCCCATGTCGGGCATGTGACCCGCCCCGTAGAGAATGGCAATTTGGTTGTACTCACCTGAGTCCAGATATCCCTGGAGATCAGCAATCACAACCTCGTTGCGTTCCTCAAGCAGGATACGCCCACCTGCACCGCCCACTTCACGCAGGGCGATCTCCATGGCATCCTCGCGACCCAGGAGTTCCACAAGCATGACCTTCACACCGTCTGTGATGGCCCCCCCAGTCAACAGATCAAGGGATGGCAAAATGCGAAGGAACATCTTGGCAATACCCGCGGGCAGGCTGGAACCTTCGAGCATCCCAGAGAGGCCCTCCAGATCAATGCCCTCTTCCTGGAAACGACCTTCCAGGGTTTCCCATGTCATGTCGCTCATCCGCCAATCAGGTCGCTCGTAGGGCAGTACCGCAATTTGGAAGTCAAGCTTCAATGCCTGCGCTAAGGCTTCTTGTATCCCTTCCACTTGGCCAACGTCCTCGGGAATGACGACAACGACTTCCAGATCTGCGTCCTCATCGAGGCCACCGGGCAGACCATCGCGGCCCAAGCTCACAAGAACTGTCCTGTTGGCATTCAATGCCAACCCCAACGGGTGGCCCCAGGCATCCCGGCGAACTGCTCGAACGGCATCCACCAAGCGGCGGTCCATCTCCAGCACGCGAACTTCAACTTCATCCAGGGAAACAGCTGGCGCTCCAGCCCGGGCTTCGGAGGAAGCCACTACTTCAGCCAACCAGTTCATGGCTGCCTCGGTTGCCTCGCGCTTCTGTTCCGGAGTTTCACCAGACGGTCCGCGTATGACTTCCTCCATGACGGATTCATAGAGCACGAGGTCAGCGTCGGCGACTAAGGCTTCGATGTCGTTATAGAACGATGCATTCCCAATATGAGAAACCCCAACGAGCCAGAGTTCCTGGCCGGGGGCATCAGCATGCTCATAGCGACGCGAGGCAATCTGCAAGGTGGCTGATTTCTCAGGAATGACCTCGGACTGCAGCCACGTGGTGCGTTCCTCCGCAACCGGCTCTGCGCAAAGCGGTACCAGCAAGAGCAGCAGGCAGAGCATCATTCTGATGGATCCGACACACCAACGTGCACAGCCACCTTCTGGACTTCCTTGTAGCCTTCTTGCGTTGAAGCAATGAGCGTCTCAAGACGATCGACTGCACTCGCCGACTGCCCCTTGAAGAGCATGTACGGGAACAGGGTGATCAAGGCGACAATGAGACCAAAGGCAGTTGTCAACAAGGCGGCAGCAATCCCGCCCGCAACATCGCGCGGATCGGTCAGGGTCGAATCCCCACCAAGCAATTCGAAGCTCTGGATGATGCCAATCACGGTGCCAAGGATGCCTAGCAAGGGCGATGCGGTGATGATCGTGGACATGGCCACCATGAATCGGTTGAACTTGCGGCGTTCGCCATCCACGGCTTCCAGTGATACCGCGTCCCCGGCACCATCATCGATCAACCGCTTGGCAACCCGGCCATAGGGTGTCCGATCAACCTTGATGAGCTCCTGGACACGGTCATTCTGACCTCGTCGGAGAGCCGCATTCATCTCTGCAAGGCGACGCAGACTGGCCCGACCATTGACGGTTAACCAAAACACGGCACGCTCAATGATCAAAGTGACGCTGCAAATGCTCAGCAGCAGCAGCGGAATCATCACATACCCACCCCGGTTCATAAGGGTGCCGAGATCACCGAAGAAATTCTCCATGACCGCTATCATAGGGGGCTGTCTCATCCGCCGTGGATCCCGAGGCTATTCACAGTCCAAGAGCGACCCACCATGCCACCTTCACCAACACCAGAAACGGCCCATCCAGGGATGGATGTCATTACCCGCCCATCGGAGATGATCCAGGCGTATCTGGAGGCTGCCATCGACTGGTCGTTCCTTCCGGACAATCTCGCGGAAGCTGCACAGTATGGAACTTTGGGGAGCGGAAAACGAATCCGCCCGGTCCTGGTCATCCTGTCCTGTGAAGCCGCTGGTGGTCGTGCAGAAGACGCCCTACCCGCTGCTGCTGCCCTGGAACTCGTGCACTGCTTCAGCCTGATCCACGATGATTTACCGGCACTGGATGATGACTCCCTGAGACGGGGACGAGCGACCCTCCATGTACACGCTGGTGAACCCATGGCCATCCTGGCCGGCGATCTCCTGCTGGCAATGGCCTTCGGTGAACTCGCACGGATGCCCCTTTCACCCAACCAAGTCACTGCCCTTGTGGATGAACTCGCCACCGGAACCCGGGACATGGTTGTTGGCCAAGTTTATGACACTCTCGGTGGACTACCCGACGATTGCCCTCCCTTGGAACAACTGCAATTGGTACACCGAAACAAGACAGGTGCACTCCTGCGAGCCGCCTGTCGAATGGGTGCAATCTGTGCCGGAACCAACGATGCCACTCATCGCATCTTCACCGGATATGGCGAAGCGGTGGGCTTGATGTTCCAGGTCGTGGACGACCTGCTGGATGTGACCCAGTCCACGGAACACGTGGGCAAAGCCACGGGCAAGGACTCGGCCCTGGGCAAGCGGACCTACCCTGGGCTGCTGGGGATCGAGGGATCTCAGAAGGTCGTCAGCCAACTCCGTGACCAGGCCTGCTCTGCATTGGAGCCATTAGGCCCCAAGGGCACCGCCCTCCGTGATTTGTGCTGCTACATGGCAGTTAGGACCAGATGACCATACACTTCTCCGAACCTGAGGATGCCTCCCTCCGAGTGGCGGAGTGGGCTCACGAAGGCTGCTGAGGGATGACAACGGATGGAACTTCGTCTTCTGCCGGGTATCGAATCCCCCGCCGACCTCAAGGCGCTTACGGTCGATCAGCTTCCAGAATTGGCGGCTGAGATCCGGCACGCCATCTGTGAGCAGGTCAGTCGCTCTGGTGGACACTTGGCGCCCAACCTTGGAGTTGTTGAACTCACCATTGCACTGCACTACGTCTTTGACTTTGGTCATGACCGACTGCTCTTTGATGTCGGGCACCAGTGCTACCCCCACAAGTTGATGACGGGTCGATTCGACCTGCTCTCTCGCCTTCGCCAAAGTGATGGCATGGCGGGTTTCCCTGAACCCCGCGAATCCCCGTATGACCTCTTCTCCGTTGGACATGCCGGCACCGCCATTTCCACAGCAGTTGGTATGGCACGAGGCGATCTCCTCAATGGTGACGCCTACACACCTGACACACCTGACGGCCGCCACGTAGTCTCAATCATCGGTGATGCCAGCATCGTCAACGGTGTTGCCATGGAGGGCCTGAATAACGCAGGAACGCTGAACCGACAGTTCCTGGTGGTCCTGAATGACAACGGCATGAGCATCGCCAAACCACAAGGCGCTGTCGCAGGCTATTTCGATCGATTACGAACAAGCGGTACCTACCGAGCTGTGAAACGAGCCGCCAAGGATGTCATGGCTCAACTCCCAGGCGGATCCACCCTCCGTGACATGTCACATCGACTGAGTGAGATGGCCAAGGACGCCGTGTGTGAAGATGCTTGGTTTGAAAAGTTCGGACTGCTGACCATTGGACCGATCGACGGACACGATCTACCCACCCTGGTCGATATGCTGATGACGGTCAAGGACATTAACCGACCCATCGTGCTCCACGCACACACCATCAAAGGCAAGGGATACGAGTTCACCGAAGGTGACGCCACGACCTTCCATTCACCCAAGCCCTTCGAAGTCAATGGCTGTCGGGTCGAGTTGAAGTCATCGGGACGCAGTTTCACGGCCGCATTCTCGGATGCCCTTGTTGACCTGATGGGCCGCGATGATTCAGTCGTCGCCTGCACGGCCGCCATGCCGGATGGCACGGGCGTGAAGAAGGCCCTGGACACCTACCCTGATCGCACCTGGGACACTGGGATTTGTGAATCACACGCCATGGACATGATGGCTGGGATGGCCAAGACTGGCCTCAAGCCCTTCTTCGCCGTCTACTCCACCTTCTTGCAGCGTGCCTTTGACCAAGCTTTCCAGGAAGTCTCCCTCCAGGGATTGCCAGTCAGGTTGTGCCTGGATAGGGCCGGCCTCGTCGGTGGAGACGGTGCAGTCCATCACGGCTTCTGTGATGTGAGCCTGCTTCGGGTGCTCCCCAAGGCAGCCATCATGGCTGCCATGGACGAAGCCAGCCTGTGCGCCTCATTGGAATTCATGCGGGCCTACGACGCTGGTCTCAGTGCTGTGCGTTATCCACGCGAAGACGTCAGTGATCGGTTCAGTGATCAACCCTGCCCGCCCTTCGAACTGGGACGCGCTCGTGCCCTGCGTGTCCACGACAACCCAGACGTTGCCATTCTTGGCTTTGGTGTCATGAGCCTCACCGCTATGGAGGCAACCGAACGGATTGGTACAGAGGCAATCGTGGATGTGTATGACGCTCGTTTCGCGAAGCCTGTCGACTGCGACCTCCTCCGTGGCCTCCTGGAGCGAAAGATCCCGATCATCACCATCGAGGACCACGGCATCCACGGCGGCTTTGGCGCTGCAGTCATAGAAGCCGCCACTGAAATGGGGCTCGATACCAGCCTGGTTCACCGCATGGCCCTTCCCGACAGCTGGATCTACCAGGGTTCGCGGACCGGCCAGTTGGAAGAAGCTGGACTGGACGTCGACAGTGTTGTTGAGGCAGTTCATGCCTGCCTCCGCAAAGGCGATCACAAGCCTCAACTGGCCCAGGTCGTCACGTCGCACCGCTGAGCTCACCATGTCGATCCTCGTCCTCGAACACTCGGATCGCTGCCGCTGCGGCAGGCTGACCTCGGCCCTTCAGGAGCACGGACATCGACTGGATATTCGTCGCCTCCACGCGGGTGATCCGGTTCCAAGTGATCTGGAAGGTGTTGACGGTGTTATCTCGGCCGGCGGACCGATGTCGCCAGATGATGACAGCCAGCCCTGGATGAACGCTGAACTCGAATGCCTTGCCAAAGCAACGCGAGCTGATATCCCGGTGCTCGGAATCTGCCTAGGCTGCCAACTCCTCGCGCGAGCCCTGGGAGGCACCGTTGCCAAACGCGCAACCGGCCCTTGCCTCGGCTGGCATGAGACCCACCTGACCCCCGAGGGTCGCGAAGATCGACTGTTTGCAGGGCTGCCATGGACTTGGACGACGGCATTCTGGAACACCTGGCAAGTGGATGGCTTGCCTGAGGACGCTCATTTACTGGCAACCAATCACCAGGGTGATGTCCACGCCTGGCGTTACGGTGTCAGGACATATGCCTTCCAGTTCCATCCGGAAGTTGCCCCCAACACACTCGAGAGATGGATTGATGATGAGCCCGCAGATGTCACCCACGCTGGCACCACCAAGTCAGCGATTATGTCACAAACCCAGGCTGAATGGCCCGGATTTGAACGACTGACGGAACGCCTATTCAAGGCCTGCGCGATGTTGTTGTTTCCTCTGGAGCAACGCACGATCGGCACGGGCATGGTGCGAGAAATACATCACTAGTCCATGGGTTGTACCGGCTGCCGCTCGGTGGTCGCTACCAAGTGCCACTCACCCGCGGTCCTTGACCATCGCGATGGTGGCATCGTGTCCATCCAAGTAATCCTGCCGAAAGGCGACACGAGATGTCTCCTTCAGACAACGATCCACCCATCGGGCGGTATTGAATCGCCGGGCGGGCCGCAAGTCCTTGGTAGCCCAGCGAGAATGCGGTCTGTTGGACAAGAAGTTGAAGACGACTCCCACCCGCGAATGGACAAATGCTGTTTTCACCAGGCGCCACGCGACACGTTCAGTCATCGTGTTCAACGTTCCGGAGAACAGACAGATATCCGGCTTCCAATGGATCACCTGGTCGAAATCATTGACGATGTCGATGGTAAGAAATGACGCCTTCGGGTCGCCATGATCCAACTGTGCCAACTCGATCATCTCAGGCTGGGCATCCACCCCGAGAAAGGCCGCCACGGAGATGGACCGTCGCTCAAGATGATCCAGCAGATCACCGGGGCCACATCCGAGATCGGCCAGGCGGCAATTGGTTGCATCCACGAGGTCCAAGGCGACATCGAATCGAAGTCTCTGCGCATCACGGTCCTGCCAGAGGGTTGCCTCGAAGCCTGGACCGAAACGACCGAGAGCCTCTCGATAGGGTTGAAGATAGGCAGGTGGTTCCGCTGGTGGAGACATCAGGACATCCTACGCCCCCACTGCCAGGAGTCGGACATCGGGGACGATCTTGGCTCGGCTTGTGAAGAGGGCCCGTGAGGAGGATGATGCACGCATGCCGGCTGATGCCAATGAGAACCTGGCCTTACGAGTGCAGGTGATGCCTCGGGATACCAACCCTCTGGGAACCGTCTTCGGAGGGGTCATCCTCTCGCTCATCGACCAGGCGGGGTTCGACGAGGCCAGGCGACATGGTCGACACCGATGGGTCACCGTGGCCTTCCACGGAGTCGAGTTCAAGCGTCCCGTACTCGTCGGTGACCGAGTGAGCTTCTTCACGAGAACCATTCGAACAGGCACAAGTGCCGTCGAGATTGGCGTCCGTGTCGAAGCCCACCGCTTCCAATCCGACGACATCTTGGAAGTCACCAGCGGCTCATTGACCATGGTCAGCATCGATAAGCACGGCAAGAGCATTCCATTCTCGAGTCCCCCAACGCTTCAAGCCCCACAGGGCAACAGCCAGTGAACGTACCGCTTCGATTGACAACCCTCATCAGTGGTGGCGGCCGTACCGTGTGCAACCTCCAAGAAGCTATTCGCCGAGGGGATGTACACGCCAAAATCACCCAGGTCATCGCTTCACGGGAAGACTGCCCCGGAATCGAGCGTGCTCGGGCCCTCGGGCTTGATGTACAAGTCCCCGACGCGACGGCCTACGACGACGATCTTGTCCGGTTGATTACATCATCTCAAGCGGACATCATCTGCCTGTGTGGCTATCTCCGCATGCTTCGCCTTCAACCTGAATGGCGTGGCCGGGTCATCAACATCCATCCAGCCTTACTCCCACGACACGGTGGTCAGGGCATGTATGGCGAGCGCGTCCACCAATCGGTTCTGTCCGCGGGTGATCGTATCTCTGGATGCACCGTGCACTTTGTCGACGAAGAGTACGATCACGGCCCGATCTTGCTTCAGCGTTCCTGCCCGGTTTGCCAGGATGACACGCCTTCAACCCTGGCGGATCGTGTCTTCCAAGAAGAGTGCCTTTGCCTACCCGAGGCGGTGCAACTCTTGGCGGAGCACAGGGTGAAACTGGTCGATGGCGACGTCGAAATCCTGCCCCCACTCCCCATCAGTCCGAGCGACGTATGATGAAACCCTACGAGCCACACGCATGAGCGCGAGCCACTCGAGCCCGGTTGGTCACTTTCAACGCTTTTTCCTGCGTGGACTCGCTGTGGTTCTGCCTGCCACGCTCACCCTCTGGGTTCTGGTCCAGGCCTACCTGTGGATCGACCGCTCCATTGCTGAACCGATCAACCGAAGCATCCGCTACGGGATCCTCCAGTTGTACGGGTACTGGGATGGGCTCGGCGAGATGACCGGCATCCTGCCAACCCCCAACGAACTTATTGAACTCCGAACGGAAGCCGGCCTGCCGAGCGATGATGCCGCCCAGGATCCTGAACTGATCTTTGCTTTCCAAGAAGCCGTGGTGAATTCCTGGTGGGACAACTACTTCCTGGTCCGGATGATCGGCCTGGTCGTTGCCATTGCTGCGGTCTACATTGCTGGACGACTCGTTGGTGGACTGGTCGGCCGATGGATCTACCGTTGGTTCGAACGACTGCTGACATCCCTGCCAGTCATCAAGAAGATCTATTCCTGGATCAAGCAGATCGTCGACTTCCTATTCAGTAACCAAAATAAGGCCCTGAAGTTCAACAGGGTCGTCGCAGCGGAATACCCACGCCGAGGCGTCTGGTCCGTGGGATTCCAAACCGGCGATGCCATGAAGAGCATCCAGCCACGTTCTGGCGACTCGATCACAGTGTTTATCCCCAGTTCACCGACCCCGTTCACGGGCTACACGGTGACCATTCCCCGTGAGGATGTCGTTGAATTGCCAATTTCAGTTGAGGAAGCGATTGGATTCGCGATCAGTGGCGGCGTTTTACGGCCAGCATCCCAACGGCTTTCCACCCTCCCAGCCACCCCGGAGACCCCTGAGTCGGATACGATGTCCAGTCCGGAGTCTGCCAAGAAGCCGTCTGACCCACCATCCAGTTGACGTTGGCAATTCCGGCGAGAACTTGCATGCAGATCAATGTCACCAACCGTCATGGTTCGATTCCCGAGGTCATGGATACCTATGCCCGCACGAAAGCGGAGCGATTAACGAAATACTTCGATCGGATCGAGTCAATTGAAATCATTTTTGACCACACCAAAAGTGAGCATGAGGTTGAACTCATCGTCAACGTTGAACACAGTGGTGATATCGTCGCTCACGCCTCCGGTGAGGATCTCCGAAGCACGATCGACCAATGCATGGATCGTGCCAGCAGGCAGATCTCAGACCATAAGAGTAAACTTCGCGACGACAAACACCAGGGATAGACCCGCGGACGAGTTGCATGAAACTGCTTGAAATCATCGTGACAGATGCCATTGAACCGAACCTCGAGGCCTCCAGCCGAGATGACGCTATCTCAACGCTCGTCGATCGCCTGATTGAAGCCAAGGCCGTCAAGATGGATCTCCGAGATGAGTTCATCAAATCGATCATCAAACGTGAAAAGCGCGGCTCTACAGGATTCGGGCATGGTGTTGCAGTTCCCCATGTGAAACATGCTGATATTGAAAAGCTGGTCGCTGCGATCGGGGTTTCGAAAGAGGGCATCGATTTCAATGCCCTGGATGGGAATCCCGTCCACTCGATTTTTCTGATCATCAGTCCGGATCAGAAGCCAGAAGAACATCTCGAGGCCATGGAAGCCGTGTTCAGCAATCTGAGCCAGGACACTTTCCGAAGATTCCTGCTCCAGGCAACGTCGGTTGAGGAAGTCACAACCCTCCTCGAAGAAGCCGACTCCAGCACCCTGGACAATTGACCTCGCCACGAATACAAGAACTCCGCTGTCTTTCAACGGCCTGCTGTAACCGTTCTTACTACGCGACAGACCCAACGTGACTATGACCGTTTCCTCCACCGTGACGATCGAAAACCGGTTGGGCCTTCATGCCCGGCCGGCGATGATGTTCGCAGAAACTGCCATGCGATTCGATGCGGACATCACGGTGCGAAGAGAGGACCAGGACACGATGGTCGATGGCAAATCGATCATGCAACTGATGATGCTGGCTGCTGTTCGTGGCACGAATTTAACCGTAACTGCAACAGGTGCAGATGCCGATGCCGCGTTGAGCGATCTCACGGCACTGGTCAAGAGCCGATTCAGCGAAGACAACTTGGATAGGGGCTAGCTGCCACTCGACTCTGCCTTGGGATCTCGCTGCATCAGATGGCGAATGGCATCGCTGACCGACAGATCCTCGAACAAGATGGCATGAACCGCACGAGTAATAGGCATCTCAACCTTGTGCTGATCCGCCAACATGACGATCGACCGAGTCGTCGCCACGCCTTCGATCACAGAACCGCTGGATTCCAAGAATGCTTCCAAGGTCATTCCCCGGCCAATCGCCTCACCACAGGTGCGGTTACGCCCATGGGGACTGAAGCACGTCGTCGCCAGATCCCCGACGCCTGCAACACCAAAGAAGGTTTCCAGCCGAGCGCCAAGTGCTTCCCCGAGTGCTGTGATTTCCGAAAGGCCACGTGCGAGTACTGCGGACTTGGCATTATCCCCGGCACCCAATCCATCAACCATCCCAGCCGCAAGTGCAATGACGTTCTTCGTGGCACCCGCCAGTTCCACGCCAACGAGGTCATCATGCGTATAGATCCGAAGCCATGGAACCATGAGCCATGCTTGGATACGCTCTGAGAGCGTCTTATCTAGCGAGGCTGCCACCATGGCTGCCGGCAGATGGTTGATCAATTCGTTGGCAATCGTTGGCCCAGACAGGGCTGCCTGGGGACCGGCTTTCACACCCAATGACTCGATGGTTGCGGTAATGATCTCCGTGGGACGCAAGAGGGTTTCATTCTCGATTCCCTTGGCAACACTCACCACGGGTATTCCCTGGGTACCTGTTCCCAACCGTGCCCATACCGTTCGAATGAACTGTGTCGGAATCGCATTGACCAGCAGCGAAGTCCCGGCCACAGCCGCCTCCGCGTCAGGCTCCACGACAATGGCGGGATCCAGCGAGAATCCCTTCAAGCGACTCGAACGCCTGGTGTTGGCCAGTGATTCGAGATCTTCTGGGAAAGGGCCCCAAACCCGAACCTCCGCCCCACCCCTCTGGAGGGCATCGGCCATGACCAGGCCCATCTGGCCGTCTCCGATGACGGTAACCACGCGATCACTCATGCCAGGAACTCCTCTGGCATGCATTGTTGCCGGTTCTGGCCTGGTCCACCAGCCGGTATGAACCAACCTCCACCCTCGGGCGTAGCGAAAAGGGGCTGCTCAAGGTTCCCGCGTCTATACTCCGCGGATTGATGTGCCCCACCCCAGCCCCGGGGTGCCCCCAATGCCACCGAGATCTCGCCCATGAATGCTCCCAGTGACGTCGCGAACCCAACACAACTGAGCCAACAGATCCCCGCCGATGAGCCCAACCTGGCCCATGAGACCCCCCGTGGTGCCGAAGGCCTTGAGCGGAAGTTATTGATCGCCCTGTGTGGCGGTGTGCTCCTGGGCTCTTCATGGATTGCTGGACTGCTTGGTATCAACCCACAGATCTCGCAGTTCCCAGCCTTTGTTGGGGCAGTCATCCTCGTGATTCCGCTGTTGATGGGCGCTTGGCGAGAAATTGGCAAGGGACGACCCTCCAGCGATTCACTGGCTTCGCTGGCAGTGCTCGCCGCAATGGCGACCCCACCGGGCATGTATCTCGCGGCTGGTTTCCTGGCCCTCTTTCTCTGGATGGCAAACCTGGTACTCAGCCGCACGGCCTGGGGCGCCCAACGCGCCATCCGAGAACTCCTCGACCTTACGCCCGACATTGCCAGGATCCTGACCCAGGACGGGAGCGAACGCGAAGTCCCCTTGAGCGAGGTCTCCGTCGGCGACCGCGTCCGAATCCGCCCAGGTGAAAACCTACCCGTGGATGGCAAGGTGCTCACCGGATCTTCGAACATCAACCAGGCCTCGCTGACGGGTGAAGCTGTTCCCATTGAGGTCCGTGAAGGCTCCGAGGTCTATGCCGGTACCACGAACCTGACGGGACAGATCGATGTCGGAGTCACCGCCATTGCTGGTGAAACAACCATCGGCAAGGTGGAAGCCTTGATTCGAGAGGCTGAGTCGAGCAAGACGCGTCGACAGGAAGTCATCGAACAATTAGCAGGTTATTACTTTTGGGTCGTCATCATGGTCGCTGCGCTGGTCTGGTTCTTCACAATCCGCAGCGGCGATGAAGCCATTCGATCCCAAGCCGCACTCCGGGCCATTACTGTCCTGGTCGTCACCTGCCCGGGTGGACTGCTGATCTCGCACCCCACCGCCATGGTTGCTGCCTTTGCAGCAGCGGCTCGGTTGGGCATCATGATCAAGCAGACAAGAACCTTGGAGGCCGCTGCAGACGTCGACACCGTGATCCTGGACAAAACAGGAACTCTCACCACTGGTCGCTTCGCTGTCAGTCGACTGATGCCCGCGGACGGTGTTGAAGGCGCTGCCTTGCTCCAAGCCGCCGCCGATGGTGAACAACATTCGAATCACCCGCTCGCACGCTCGATTCTCGAAACAGCAGACAAGGCTCGCATTACAGCCCGCACGATCGAGTCCTATGAGGAATTACACGGTCGTGGTGTTGTAGCCCATGCCAGCGATGGTGATGTCCATGTCGGCCGTGGTGCTTGGATTGGCGAACTCAATCCGTCCGTTGTCGACGAGGTCCAGTCCGTGGACGACAAACTGGCTGGCATGTCCGGCGTTCATGTGATGCAGAACGGACACTACCTGGGTGCAGTAGGTCTGGAAGACCGCCTTCGCCGACACGCCACGGATGCTGTAGATGAACTCCGCGAACTGGGTTGTCGACGCGTGTGTATTTTCACCGGCGATCGTCTCTCCGTGGCGAAGCGAGTTGGCCAGGCCGTTGGCGTCGACTCCATTGAGGCTGAGTGTCTCCCCGAGGAAAAACACGAGGAACTCAAGTACCTCATCCAGCGAGGACATCGCACCCTGGTTGTTGGAGACGGCATCAACGATGGCCCAATCCTGGCAACGGCTGATGTGGGTGTTGCGATGGGACTCTCCGGTTCGGACATCGCCACCAACTCCGCGGGTGTTGCCTTGATGAATGACGACCTGCGGCACATCCCCTTCCTGCTATCACTCGCCAGGAAATCACGTAGGGTGATCAGTCAGAACATCGCGATGTCACTGCTGCTGGCCATCATCGGCTTAGCCCTCGCAGCTACAGGCACGATCCTGAACCTATGGCTCGCACCGTTCTACTACGCCCTTGGATATCTCGTGGTCATCGCCAACAGCTTGCGACTTGTCCGTTTCGGAGAGGAATTCTCTGAACAGGAACAAGCCCGTCAGCGCATAGAAGCAGAACGCGTCTCCAAGCCGGCACGCCAATTAGCTTCAACCTGACGGACTAGGCAATCGTAATGCGGTCATCCAGGTATACATCCTGGATCGTGTTGAGAAGACGGATGCCTTCTTCCATGGGTCGCTGGAAGGCCTTGCGGCCGGAGATCAGTCCCGTGCCACCGGCCCGCTTGTTGACCACTGCCGTATGCACAGCCTGGCCGAAGTCATCCTTGCCGCTGGCACCACCCGAGTTAATCATGCCCGCCCGGCCCATGTAGCAGTTGACGATCTGCCAGCGACAGAGGTCGATGGGATGATCGGTACACAGGTCGCTGTACATGCGCTCGTCGTACTTACCGTATGGGCCATGTGCCTTATTCATGGCAACGTAGCCACCATTCAGAGTGGCTTGCTTCTGCTTGATGATGTCTGCCTCGATGGTGACACCAAGATGATTCGCCTGACCGGTCAGGTCGGCAGAGGTGTGGTAGTCGGTGCCATCGATCTTGAAATCCCCATTCCGAAGATAGCACCAGAGGATGGTTGCCATGCCAAGTTCATGGGCCATCTGGAAGGCTTCTGCGACTTCGATGATCTGCCGTCTTGATTCCTCGGAACCAAAGTAGATGGTGGCCCCCACCGCTGCTGCACCGAGGTTCCATGCCTCTTGAACCGTTCCAAACATAATCTGGTCGAACTGGTTCGGCGAGGTCAGCAACTCATTGTGATTCAACTTGCAGATGAAGGGAATCTTGTGGGCATACCGCCTGCTGACGGAGCCCAGGACACCAAATGTTGTTGCCACGGCATTACAGCCACCCTCGATGGCGAGCTTGATGATGTTTTCACCATCAAAGTACAGCGGGTTGGCACTGAACGAAGCAGCCCCTGAGTGCTCGATGCCCTGATCAACCGGAAGGATGGACATGTAACCGGTGCCGCCGAGACGACCGTGGTCATACATGGCCTGTAGAGAGCGAAGCGCCTGCGGATTGCGATCACTGTCCTTCCAACAACGGTCCACGAAATCCGGACCCGGCAGATGAATCAGGTTCCGATCCACGATGGCCTCATGGGAGAGCAGAGAATCGGCATCGTCACCGAGCAGGTTGATCACATCGGTCGCAGGGGCTGTGGTGGTCATAGATTGGCCTTTCCATTCGAGGGACCCGCATGGGCCAGGGATCACTCACGATACCATGTAGGGTCTGCCCAGGACAGGAACGTCAAGTCCCACTGATGCCATATGAATGCTCATAACCCATCTCGCAAGGTCCTTCTGGCTATGTCTGGCGGAGTCGATTCGTCAGTAGCAGCGGTCTTGTTGCAAGAAGCGGGATGGGATGTGATCGGCTGTTTCATGCGACTTGGCTCCCCGGGTGAAAGCCTGGCACAGGCCGATGAGTCCTGCGATACCTCCAAGATACGAATTGGCCACCAAGGCTGTTGTTCCATCAACGACGCAGAGGATGCGAGAACAGTGGCTGCCCGGCTTGGCATCCCGTTCTACGTCTTGAATTTCCGGGAGGACTTCGGTCGCATCATCGATTACTTCCAGGCCGAGTACCACGCTGGTCGCACACCCAACCCGTGTGTCCGTTGCAATGACTGGCTCAAGTTTGGCAAGTTGCATGACTACGCTCACCAAGTGGGTGCGTCTCACGTTGCCAGTGGACATTACGCTCGACTGATTGGGGAAGGAGATGACCTACGAATCTGCCGAGGCGTGGATGAAGGTAAAGATCAAAGCTATGTGCTTTTCGGTGCCACACCGGATCGATTGCGCGAAATGTTGCTGCCTATCGGTGATCTGAAGAAGGATCGAGTCCGCGAGATTGCACGAGACCATGATCTTCCGGTCTTTGACAAACCAGATTCGCAAGAAATCTGCTTTGTACCGGACAACGACTACGCAGGATTGCTCCGCCGTACCGATCCCGAGAAGATGCAATCTGGAGAGATCGTCAACACCTCAGGAGAGATCGTGGGGCAGCATGAAGGGCATCAACACTTCACGATTGGGCAGAGACGCGGACTGGGCGTTGCGGCTGGTACGCCGCTGTACGTCATTCACCGGGATGCGCAGGCAAACCGGGTTGTGATTGGTGACCGTGATGACCTGTCCGCACCTGGGCTCGTGGCTGACCAGGCCAACTGGTTCGTCAACCCACCGGAGACTTGGATCCCCTGCCGTGCACAGATCCGATACAACGCATCGGCCGTTCCTGCCCGTGTCATGGCCACCTCGTCATCCCAGTTTGTCGTCGAGTTTGCGACCTCCCAATTCGCTGTCGCGCCTGGACAGGCCGTGGTGTGCTACGACGGCGACGTCGTCATCGGAGGAGGTTGGATCCGGGAAGCCCTCCCTCCCGACGCTGAAGTCCTAGGCTCCGAAGATCGGCAATCATCATGTCAGTAACCCTCCGGTACGACTCCCGACGACAGCCCGTCCTGGCCCGTCGCGTAGTCGCCACGGGGCAACCACTGGCTGCCCAAGCCGGATTGGACATGATCCGACGTGGTGGCAATGCGATAGATGCTGCCATCACCACGGCGATCACCCTGACCGTTGTGGAACCGACAGCCAACGGACTGGGCAGTGATGCCTTCGGCCTCGTCTGGCATCAGGGGTCGTTACACGGCCTGAATGCTTCTGGACGATCACCTCGCGGCATGAAAGCAGACGAATATCCCAATGAAGTCATTCCTTCATTGGGCTGGCCATCGGTCACCGTTCCTGGTGCTGTATCTGCCTGGGTAACGTTGTCAGAACGATTCGGTACACGACCATTCGCAGAACTGTTTGAAGCTGGCATCGAGTATGCCCAATCTGGTTTTCCTGTCTCACCTCAGGCTGCCAGTGGTTGGGCTCGAGCCGCCGAACGTTATCAGGCGTTCCCAGAATGGCAGCGTGTCTTCGCGCCCGGCGGCCAAACTCCAGGTGTCGGTGACATCTTCCGTAATCCTGATCAGGCTGTCACGCTGCAACAGATTGCCGAATCCAATGGTGATGCGTTCTATCACGGTGAGATTGCCCAGCAGATTGCAGCGGTTTCGGAACGCGATGGTGGCCTGCTCCGATTCGAAGACCTGGACACACACGAACCCCTGGACACCACTGCCATGCACGTTGATGTTGCAGGCGCCCAGGTTCATGAGCTTCCCCCAAACGGGCAAGGCATCGCTGCCCTCGTTGCGCTTGGTATCGTGGATCGCTTGGGACTCCAAGGGGCTGATCCAGACGATTCCCTCACGCTACACCGACAGATTGAGGCCATGAAGATTGGCTTTGAAGATGCGTTTCGAATGGTGGCTGATCCAGAATTACTCCAAGAAGATCCCGCCAACGTCCTCTCGGAAGACGCCCTGGATGCGCGTGTAGCAATGATTGACGATCACAAAGCCCGGCCCATCACGTTCCCATGGCCACAATGGAGCTCGACGGTCTACTTAGCCAGTGCGGACGACCAGGGCAACGCCGTCTCCTTCATCCAGTCGAATTACGAAGGTTTCGGAAGTGGTGTCGTGATCGATGGCACGGGCATCGCCATGCAGAACCGGGGCACTGGATTTCATCCCG
>JAYZAT010000074.1:0-10939 GCA_036339555.1 Planctomycetota bacterium | reverse complement strand
GGATGTCACAATCATAGACAATGACAATATAAGCGGAACCCACAGAGATCCCGCCACCACCTCCAGTTGCTACATTGCTACTGATATCGCAACTAGATATGCTGACGGACCCATTACATGAAACTCCACCGCCAGAATATGCAGTATTGCCTTGAACAGTACATAGAGCGATCGTCGTGACGCCTAATTGATCACACCACACACCACCACCATGTGCGTTCGACGAATCCGTGGCTGAATTATTGGATACCGTGCAGTCCCGAATCAACACCGATCCATCCTTGCCACAGTAGATACCCCCACCACCCTTGATGGACGTATTCCCATCGATCTCGCAACCAATCACCCGTACGGTGGCGTCCTTGCAATAAATGCCGCCACCATAATCGGCTGAACCACCTGTAATCACGAGGTTCTTGAATACGGGACGAGCACCGCCACCACTGACTCGAAGGTCGAATACGCTGCCAGCGCCTTCTCCATCGATGGTGGTCGCCAGGGAACCGTCGCTGTTGAGCGTTCCCTCGATTGTGACATTTTTGCCAAGTGTCTGAAGGCCGTGCTCCGAATACGTCCCGGCAGAGATCGTAATGGTGTCGCCGGAAGACGACGCATTGATCGCGTCCTGGATGTTCGAATAGTCACAACCACCGGAACACACTGTCCTGGTAGCTGCTGATGCGGTTCCAACCATGACCAGACTGGCCATAAGAATGAGTGACGTTTGCTTCAAATTTGATTCCTTGTCTGAATTGTGAACACAGCACATGCTGCGGTTTCAATTGGATAGAACCCGCTCCTTCCCCCAAACATGGCCAATGATTCATTTCAGCAATTGCGTCTTACCTTCTCACTTCACCTGACAGATTCAGACGTTCAAGCAAGAGCTTGCAAACGGCTCCAACAGCCAACCCTGGCAGGTGGGCTGCCCAAGCCAGTATCCTTGACATGTGTACGGTATCTGTTAGGGTAGCCGATTGTGCGTCCCCTATCCATATCTCGTACCGCCCCCGACCTGGCAGCCGTGGCCCGGCCTCTGCTGACCTCCCGAGTCGAAGCGGGCTTTCCATCACCCGCCGATGACTACGTTGATCGCACCCTTGACCTCAATGAAGAACTGATCACCCGGCCTGCTGCCACCTTCTTTCTTCGAGCCGGTGGTCGATCCATGCAAGGTGCCGGAATTCATGACGGTGACCTGCTCGTGGTGGACCGATCCATCTCGCCCCGACCAGGCATGGTCGTCATCGCCGTCGTCAACGGAGAGTTCACCGTGAAGCGGCTTCGCCAAACCGATGACGGTCCCGTCCTGGCCGCCGAACATCCTGGCTACCCCCCCATTCCACTAGGTCCGGACATCGATGCCTGGACCTGGGGCGTTGTGACCTACGTCATTCATCAACCTTGATGCACGCGATGTACGCCCTGGCCGACTGCAACAACTTCTATGCCTCCTGCGAGCGTGTCTTCGAACCGCGACTGGAAGGACGCCCCGTCATTGTGCTCTCCAACAACGACGGATGCGTGGTCGCGCGATCCCAGGAAGCCAAGGACCTGGGCATCGCAATGGGCCAACCCGTATTCAAATGCCGTCACATCATCGAACGGCATGGCGTGGTCGTGCGATCCTCCAACTACACCCTCTACGACGAGATGTCACAACGCGTGGTGCAATCGATTCTGGAGTTCGTACCCGATATCGAGATCTATTCCATCGACGAAGTCTTCCTGAACCTCGCCCCACTGGGACAACGAGACCTGGAAGCCATCTGCCGCACCACCCGAGCAGCCGTCCTGCAATGGACCGGCATTCCCGTCTCTATTGGACTGGGCTCCACCAAGACACTCGCCAAACTGGCCAATCGAATTGCCAAGAAGAACCCGGCCACCGGCGGTGTCTACCAGTTGCCTGCCAACGATTCGGAACGCGAGAAGGATCTCCAACGCATCGCCATCGATGACGTCTGGGGGATCGGTCGACGATGGGGCCGGCGCCTGCAGCAACTGGGTGTACACACCGCACTGGACCTGGCCCGCATGCCCGCCACTGAGATACGACAACAATTCAACGTGGTCGCCATGCGTACCGCCCTCGAACTCCAGGGACATCGATGCCAAGAGGTCGAGGACGTAACCCCACCACGCAAGACCCTGGTTCGATCACGCTCCTTTGGTCGCATGGTTACACGTTGGCAGGACATGTCCGAGGCCATCGCAACCCATGCCAGCCGAGCCGCGGAGAAACTCCGAGCAGAACAGTCCGTGGCCGGTCAACTCTCCGTCTACCTGCATACCAACCGATTCCGTGACGATCTGCCCCAATACCACAGCGGTGGGAGTTGCGAACTGGTTCCGGCCACCAACACGACACCCGTCATCCTTGAGGCCGCCCTCGCGATCGGGCGACAACTCTGGCGGGATGGCTTTCAATATAAGAAGGCCGGCGTGATGCTCGCCGACATCACACACGGGCAAGCCCAAGGCGGCTTGTTCGATCGGCGCGATCACGGACGGGACGCCAAGTTGATGCAGGCCATGGATACGATTAACACGCGATTGGGGCCCGGAACCGTGCATGCAGCCGCAACCGGTTTCCATGGCCGGGACTGGCATATGCGTCGGGAAAACCGCTCTCCACGCTATACAACGCGATGGAGCGAAATACCCCGGACACGTTGAGGGGAGCAATATGATCACCCCGGTACACTGAATCGTTACCAATCAGGAGGATCGCATCGGTGGTGATACGATCTGGGTACTGAGTACTCGAGCCATGAAGGCAGGCCCTCTATGTCTCTTGCAACGCTTCGGAGAATGCCATGACTGATGCCTATTCACAAGCCGACCTCTACTGTGCTGCGTTTAGTTTTCCGATCGATGACGATGTCGATTGGGCCCTGGAGGAATGCGAACGACAATTAGGCCGGCGTCCAACCTCCGTCCTTGAACCCATGTGCGGTAATGCACGATTTGGAAAAGCATTTGTCGAACGAGGTCTTGACTACCTGGGCCTCGATATCTCCAAGGACATGCTCAAGCGGGCCGAGGCGCATGAGGGGGTCATGACGACGTGTGCTGATGCTCGGTCCTTTGAATTTCCGGGACGATCCTTTGATATTGGCTGGTGCCCGATCAATTCGATTCGACATATCAATACACCTGAGGGGCTCGTGCAACATCTTCAATGCATGGCCAAGCATCTCCCGGAAGGCGACCTGTACCTGGTGGAAACGGATCTCAATCGCCTCGATGGACCACTCGACAGGAATAACGCCATCGAATGGTCAATGCCTCAATCAGATGGCACCACCGTCAAGGCCCTGTGGGGGTCCGAACGAGCCGAGTTGGCCAAAAGGCAAGTCTGGGAGTTCGCACGCTTCGAGCGACTCCGTGGAGAGGAGTGCCTCGAAAGCGTGGACTGTGATTATGTCATGCTTATGACCACAGCCGATGACTGGCATGAGTGGGCTGCAGCAACCGGATTCACAATCGATCACGTTGCCAAACGAATCGAAGGTAGACGTGAGCTGGTACCGCTTACCCCAGAGATCGAAGATTACGATGATTCGGTCACGTTGTTCCTGCGTCGAACCAATACGAAATAGGCCGCTTTTATCCTCTGAACACTCCACTGAATGCCGTGGGCTTCAGTCTCCAGTTCATCTCCTGGTGGGCTCTGCCACCCGAAGAGTACACCCCGGATCAATGATGCTGCCCAGCACCCGATAACCTCCCCCCAACACCCCCGCAGCCCGACTTTTATTGGTGCGAATTGGTTCTGGACTTCGAGTTACGGGTCTACTAATCTGTGTGATCTACGCATGTCGATACATGCCACTGGAAGACGAATTGGAAGTTGATGGCTTGATGAGGACGCGGTCTGCGTCCGGGTACATTCCAGCTTCAAGGGCACCGGAAGGCCCAATACTCCGGAATCTGTGAATCTACCGCATGAGTTTCAATGAACTGGGGCTTGCAAAGCCTATCGTTCGGGCCATCGCCACAAAGGGCTACAAGGCGCCGACTCCAATTCAAGCAAAAGCACTTCCTCTCGTCATAGACGGCCAGGATGTCCTGGGTTGCGCACAGACAGGCACAGGGAAGACCGGCGCCTTTGCAATGCCAATCTTGAATCGCCTCGCCGCCACAACACCCAAGCCATCCAGCAAGGGGCAGAGACGACGCGGTCCTCGTCGTGGCAGTGGTCGAAGACCACGGGTTCTCGTTCTATGCCCGACTCGCGAACTTGCCACCCAGATCGAGGACAGTTTCAAGACATACGGCCGTCATCTCCCACTTGATTACACGACCATCTTTGGTGGCGTCAGCCAACATTGGCAGGTTCGAGCGCTCAAGTCTGGTGTTGATGTCATCGTGGCGACGCCCGGAAGACTGATGGACTTGATGAACCAGGGACATGTCAACCTCGAGTCTCTAGAAGTTCTGGTTCTTGATGAAGCTGATCGAATGCTCGACATGGGATTCATCAATGACATTCGGAAGATCGTCAAGCGACTCCCTCGCAAGCGGCAGACGCTCCTTTTTTCTGCAACGATGCCCAAGGAAATCCGTCGGTTGTCGGAATCGATACTCAACCAGCCAGCATTCGTCCAAGTTGATCCCGTTGCCTCAACCCGTGCTTCCGTGAAGCAATCCGTGTACATGGTCAGGAAGAACAAGAAGCCAGCACTTCTCAACCGATTGATCCAACAAGGAACCATGGGACGCACACTGATTTTTACACGCACGAAGCATGGTGCCGACAGATTAGTGAAGACGCTTCGCAAGGCAGATATTCATTCGGCGGCCATCCACGGCAACAAGACACAGAATGCCCGAACACGAGCCCTGGATGCCTTCAAATCTGGCAGAGTCCCGATCCTCATCGCGACTGATATCGCATCACGTGGAATTGATGTGGATGAAATCACCCATGTCTTCAACTATGACCTTCCAAATGTCGCAGAGACCTATGTGCATCGCATTGGACGCACGGCACGGGCTGGTGCCTCCGGAACCGCCGTATCCTTCTGTGATCACGATGAAATGAAGAGTCTTCGGGATATTGAAAAACTGATCGACAAGAAACTGATCAGTGAAAATGAGCCTGAAGAATCCAGGCGTGAATCCGACCCTGATGCAGAGAAGAAATCCAGGAAGAAGTCCAATCATTCCTATGCCAAGAAGCGGGTAAATGGACGTGGCAAATCTCGCAAGGCAACTGCCGGCCCACGCGGGCAACGCAGAAGTACTGGCAAGGGGCGATCAAACGGACGAAAGACTGCTGGGCCCAAATCCGGTCGAAGCAGGCGACGCTCTTCCACACGCTCATGATAACTCGTTGATTTGACGAGTCTTTGGCGACCCTTAACAAAATTGGCCGCCATGTCTATCATGGCGATGCGCATGACACCACTCGTACGAGAAGGTCTGTTGTGCAGTTGATTGACTCATGATCCGAAAGGGGAACCAATGAAACAACGTGAACTCACTGCAGGATTGCTCGGATCGTGCCTTTTTCTACTGACTTTCGCAATCTGCACAACCGCATACGCTGTTGATCTCCAGTCCATGGCCGATCAATACGTTGAAGAAGGCCAGACGCCCGGTATTGTCATTGGTGTTGGCCAAGCTGATGGAAGCATGACGTTCTACTCCGCCGGAACCCTGGAAGCAGGCGGCGATGTCATGGTGGACGAGAACACCATCTTCGAAATCGGTTCTGTCAGCAAGGTATTCACAACACTTCTTCTGGCCCAGATGGCTTCAGAGAACATGCTGAACCTTCAGGATCCGATCGAAAACCACCTTCCGGATTCAATCTTTGTTCCATCGCGAGATGGTGAGCCCATCACGTTAGAACATCTGGCAACGCATACCTCAGGCTTGCCCAGGATGCCATCAAACTTTCAACCAGCTGATCCTGAGAATCCATATGCGGACTACACAACGTCCGACATGCATGATTTCCTGGCGGAATACGAAATCTGCAATGATCCCGGTGACTCGGACAAGTATTCCAATATCGGGATGGGTCTCCTCGGCCACGCGCTCGAACAGCGAGCTGATTCGGATTATGAAACGCTCATGACCTCACGAATCTGTGAACCTCTTGGGATGAGCAGCACCGTAACAAAGCCGGGCATGAACGTGGATGCTCGCGTGGCACTTGCTCACAAGGGCATGACGCCATCTTCACAGTGGGATATTCCAGGCCTGGCTGGTGCCGGTGATATCAACTCCAGCGCTCGTGACATGCTGGTCTTTGCAATGGCCAATACAGGCAATATCAAGACTCCTTTGCATCAAGACATGGTCATATGCCATGAAAGCAGAGTACCGGTCAACAATTCGCCACAGCATTATGGCCTTGGATGGCGAATTCAATCCATTCCGGAAGGCACCGCCGTGTTTCACAATGGCGCTACTGGAGGCTTCAAGAGTTCACTGGGATTCCGCAAGGAAACAGGCGATTGCATCGTCGTGCTTGCCAACTCAAATACGGCAGACACCAATGGCGTCATGGCCAGGTACCTGTATCGAAGTCAGCCCACTCCTGAAGAAAAATCACAAAGCGATTCTCCTCTTGCAAAGTACGTTGGCACCTATTCCACACCGCCATATAACCGTTTTTTGAATATCAATATCAAAGGCGAACGTCTCCTTCTTCAGTTTCCTGAAAAGAAGCCGATTCTGATGACCGAGTCCCGCAGAGACGAGTTTCATTCCGGATCGAATGATTATCGAATCTACTTCAAGAGAAAAAATGGCGTGATCAATGCTCTTGACATTCATCACGACGGCAAAGTCACTCAGTACAAGATGCAGGATGTTCGCTATCCGCCAAAATCAGTGAACGTGTCTCCCAGTTCACTCAAGCGATATGTCGGGGATTACAAACTTCATGGCGGCAAGGCCATCTTTCAAATCACTCGGAACGGAAACAAGATCCGAGGAAAACTCGGTTCACAAAAGGCTTTTTTGTTCACTGCTTGCTCAGAGAAACGATTCTTTGCTCCTACAGTGATTGCCCAAATCAGTTTCCTGACCGATGAATTCGGAAACGTCTATGCAATGGTGCTCCATCAAAACGGACGGAACACTCTGTACATCAAATAACCTGATTGGAGGCAGTCACAGGACCTGAATGCCCTGAAGAACCCTCCTTCAGAAGATTTTCGTAACTGAACCAGCCCTCTGAAGGCCTGCTGAGACATTGTGTCCTGCAGGCCTGTTTTTCATGCCTAGTTTGATCGCTGAGATCAGCTTTCTCGTGGATGATTCAGGTAAGACCCATGCCCTGGTATTGCACCAAAGTGGCAAAGACCGACTTGCACCGAAAGTACCGTGACAAACCAAACCGTCTCGACCACTCATAAGTAACGTACCTATGAGTACATGATGCGTCCTAGCTGCTCAAGGCATGAGCTCATTTGAAGTAGGCAAGTCAAGGCCGCTGGATCATCACCCAGGAACCGCCGATCTGACCGGTATCAGTCTGCACGACCTTTCGATCGATACGACCGTTGCTCCAGAGACGGAACAGCGCAGTATGGGCCGGCATGGTCGCTGAAGATGCCGTGATGCCAACGAGATGAGGGCCAACGGATATCTCATCCTCCTGGGTCATGGCTCCAAGGCCGAGTACTCCCAGGCCGACGGTCATCGCGATCAAGCCAAAGCGAAGGCGGCGAACAGACGCCTGAAGTGTTTGGATAGTTTCTGACTGTTTCATACAAAATGTCTCCTTGTAAGCAGGATCAGCCTACCACCTGATACGTCAGGCGGGAGCACGGCAGACACACTATTCTTAATTTGTAAACCTCTTCTCTTTCCTGAAACCGCAAAGATGACGAGACCATGATTGAACACATCCCACCTGGATATACAACACTCGATGAACTGCCCAAGTTCACTTGGGTCGCGATGCTGAACCTGCTTGGCCAGGGCACGGACGTGAAGATCCTGGAAGCCCATGGGCAAGTCTCAGATCTTGGCATTGATGTGCTCGTAGATGTGTCCTGGGAAGAAACACATGGATCGGGCAAGGATCAGCGAACCGTCACCATCTATCGCACGCTTTGCTTCATGCATCGTCCCGAGTTCAAGTTGCCTCAGTTCAAACTGAATAACGCGGAAGGCTTTTTCAGCAGTTGGGTCCACAAGGGTTCCGGCACCGTGGACATGGTCAAACTTCAGTTCCCAGACCGGACTGAATTGAACAAACGGTACTCGATTGCATCACCTGTTCCAGGATCATGTGAATTGCTATTCACCGATGTCGTTCTCGATGAACTTGAGAAATACGAGGGGACTGATGGCATCGGAAACCATAACGGGATCATGACCTGGCGAAAGGATGATGGCCTGCTCACAGGAATGAAACGATCCCAATTAGCTGTTGATAGCAAAGCGATCTTTACGAGTATCGTGGATGATTCGGAAGCCGGTCAGCGAATTGCCGCCGCCATGCCCGGCAGCTATGCCGAAGAGATGGTGAACCGGCTTGAAGCAGACCGATCAAAGACTGCCAGGAAGCTCCTGGAGAAGTTGGTTCGTCGTGAACAAGTCGATCATCTCGCTTCCCAAGCCGTTCCTCGTGTGCCAGAACCTTCGATCGTAAGAAGAACGCTTGGCATGAACACCATTGTGGTCGTAGCCGGTGTCCTTATGGCAGCCATTGGTTTCCCAATCGCTGTTTCCGGCCTGTTCATTTACCCCTTGTTCAAGTGGCCGGACTGGTGGATTTCGTTAGCAATTATCCTGGTTGGCGTGGCAGGATCTCTGATGATTTTCTAGGGAATTCGGTGGCGCAAGCGACGGCTTTGGTTGTTGACGCGTGGACGATGGATTGACGCCAGGATCCAGAGCGTCGAGGTCACCAACAACACCTCCAACAAAGAAATACTCCACAACATCCTCTTCCAGGGAGTCGATCGAGATGATGTGAACGTCAAGATCTCGCTGGGAACAAATCCAAGCAGGATCGCGAGACAGATGATGTACAACCAAGAAACTACGCGCATCCTGGTCGATCCGGATCACCTGGACCGTGGTTTGTGGCTGGAAGGATGGGTGGTGGAGAACATTCCCGATTGAGTGAATGATCACGACTCCTCACGCTCCTTGGATCCGCATGGACCAGGGCTATTTCCAACCATCCCAACCCCTTCACTCGCCCCTGGAGCCGTATTCAAGAGTCTGTTCTTGCATTGATCCTGCCAGTCTCAGACACTCGGTGAAGTACTCCGCATCGGGTTGGGTAGTCAGGGGAGAAGATCATGAAACGGTTGCTGGGGATCCTGTACGGATGCGTCTTCACCATGCTTTGCCTTCAGGCAGGCGCGATTGCGGCGAATACCAATGCCACGTGCGTCTATGGCGTGAATTCAAATGGTGATCTGGAAGGCACACTCAACGGAGGCTTCGACAACTCCGCCATCTACTGGGTTGCCCAGGAAATGGGGCTGGTCGGACCCAATGGCGAATTTCCTCACGCCGATCCCAATGACCCAAGCAGGCTTGTCTACACGAACAACAACGGCTCAGTGGTCCAAGTGGGAACAGTCCACGGAGCGTCTGGATATCGATACTGGGTCAACAATAACAAGGACCGACTCTATGACCTCTCAGGATGGGATGGTCCCAAGCATGCCTGGGAAAGTGTCTGGGCAGGCAACGCCAACCAGCAAGGCAAATTCATCCTGGCCGTCCATGGCACACCAGGGTTTGGACAACCTGGTGTTGAAATTCCGTTGGACAATGTCAATGTCACCGGGATCATTATCGGAGGCGCCCCATTCGGGGGCTTTCAGAATGATGATGGAACCAACGATAACGGTACTGGCCTCAGCATTGAATGCCCTTCACAGTTCGGTCCTTTCCCACTCAAACCTCGACCGAATGCCAACATCACCGTCTTTCTCAACAGTTGCCTCAGTGCCTTTGATCCCCCAGGAGATGATCGAAAGTCCGTCACAGACACGATGGAAACGGTCGAAGGCGTTGACAGCGCCAGTGGCTACGTGGGGTATACAAAAAAATACATGACATTTGATTTGATAGGCGGCAGTGATGCTGACAAGGATCTTGCATTTGAAGCATTAAAACAAAAAGCGTTGCAAGATGGATACAAGATCCGCACAAACACACCAGCGGGGCAACCTGTTGAGTACGAAGGTCATCCCGCGTTGATGGCCAATCAACTGAAGGCCAAAGACTCGCGAAACATACTCCAGGAGGCGGTGAATAATGCCAACGTGACCGGTGTCACAGTAACCCTGCGTGTGACCAAGGATTCGCAAGATGATGACGATGAAGAGCAGGCCCGGAACTGGGATTATTACCTGCCGCCCTTTGTCATGTACCCGGGTTCAGAGTCCCGTGCCATCTATCATCCCGGCGCTAACAATATTCCCGTCCTAGTCACACTCGATGCGACCCAGGCAACGGGATGTGAAGCGTTTGAATTCGGTCCTGTTGGTCTGCTGAGCGATGTGCCGCCTGGCTTGATGACCGTCGCCACTCCCATGTCACTGAGGGCATTCAATCAGAACTTCACCCTTCCAGCTGAAATGATTTTTCAGGTTCCTCCAGGATCGGTTCTCACTGGTATGGCTGACGTCACGGATGGAGGATGGGAAATGGTGCCACCAACCTTCAAACCTGAAGGATTGAGCACCTGGACAACTTCCGGTAGCACAGTCGTACCCGTTGCTATCGATACCAATTGTCCTAGTGATCTCAATGACACCGGCAGTACCGACGTCGACGACTTGTTGATGTTGCTGGCGGTCTATGGCAACGGACTGCCAGAGGCCATTCTCCTGGGCGATCTCGATGGAGATTTTATGGTCGGGGTCAATGACCTCCTGGTTCTCCTGGATGGTTGGGGCGCGTGCTACTGGCCAGAAGAAGCTGGCGCCTGCTGCACCGAAAG
>JAYZAT010000073.1:0-6863 GCA_036339555.1 Planctomycetota bacterium | reverse complement strand
GGTCGTCGGCACAGGATGATCCTGATTGTTATGACATCGAGATGGTCTGCAAGGAGTCGACGCCCAGTGATGAGGCTGCCCTCTACCCTTCCTTGGCTCGTGGCGAAACAATCTTTCGATCAGCAATTGCACGCTTGGCTGGGGCAGTTCGAACCGCGACATCAGCCACCCTGGGAGAACCCATGACGTGGCATGGGACACCCCTCACACGTGGGGAGCTCGTGTTGCGAGTCTGTTTCCATAACGGATGCCATGCAGGCCAGTTGGTTGACCTGCGACGGGCCATGTCACTCCCGAACGTGATTCCGAGCTAAGCAAATTCTGCCTGAGTTCCATCATCCGAATCATGTTGCAGGAAGATGTTGCCCACGTAGATCCCCCAGGGCACACCCATCAGGGAGCCTGCCACCCAATCAATAGGAATCGGGACCAGTACATGGGGAAAATCCCCTTGCATGTACATCGTCTCCAGTTGATTGGGTGCTAACCAAAAAGTCATTGCCCATTGAACCAGAGTGCCCGCCAGGACCGGTGACATCATGAGCAGGATCGGCTGGACATGCGGCGCAGCGAGTCGACCAACTACTCCAGCAGCCAAGGCGCCCAGTGTGGCGGCTGCGACCGCTTGTCCACGGGCCGGCGATTGTGCAATGAGCCAGATGATTGGCAAAGCACACAGGCCGCTGGCAATGAGAATGCCCGCTGCTGGACTCGTCGCCCAGTCGTCCGTCTCGGATCGATTCTCACGTGGCTGCACGCACGCCAAGGGGCCGGCGTACAGGTAGACGCCCCAGGCGATCAAGAGCACGAGGACCGTCCAGACCAGGCCTTCAATGGCAACTAAGGTCAGTGAGCCTGTGAAGGCGACGCTTTCAATGCCTTCAAGCCTCCAAGCCAACCACCCCAGCCCGATTCCCATGATGACGAGTCCTTTGCTGGGTGATCTCAGCAGCCGGCCAGCTCCAGCGCTGATGATGAACGTCACCAGCAAGGCCAAGACCATGGCCACGATGGCAGGTACTGGTTGGGCCGCTTGGAGCACCGTGGGGCCAAAGCCACCACGGGGCGAGAGCAACCAGGGCTCAATGGCCAGGAAAGCGAGCCCACAGAGGACCGCCCCAACGATGAAAATAATCCAGTCCCAGGTTGCCTGGACCACGTTGGGTGAAGGTTGCGACTGCCCCATGGGCCGGGGTCGAGCGGATGGCTCGAGCCTCTGGCCAGGGCTTGATCCAGCTTTCTCATTGGTTGCCACTGGCTGCCTCCGCAATTCCCGGTCCTCCGGGTGCCTTCATCGGCACATTGGAGCCGCCGGGATGCGGTGAAGCAAGTCGTCCCGTTATTCTCTTGCTCGTGAGAGGCCCTGGTGAAAAACCGCTGACCCTCGATGGCAGCCCCCTGTCCATCGCAGATATCGACGCCGTTGCCCAGTGCGACCTCCTGGTGGCATTGGATGACAAGGCCATGGTGCGGATCCAAGCTGCCCGAGACTTGGTGGATAACCTTGCCGGTGGCCCTGACCCCGTTTATGGAATCAATACCGGCTTTGGATCTCTTTCGCGACATCGCGTCAAAGCGGAAGAGGTGTCTGAAATCCAGTTGAACCTGCTTCGATCGCATGCTGCCGGGGTTGGTGACCCTCTGCCCAGGGAAATCGTTCGGGCAATGACATTACTACTTGCAGCCAGCTTGACCCGTGGTCGTTCGGGTGTTCGACCCATGGTCATCCAGCAACTCATTGACATGTTGAATGCCGATGTGGTTCCCGTGGTCCCCTCCCGGGGATCAGTTGGCGCTTCTGGTGACTTGGCACCCTTGGCCCATCTCACCCTCGTCCTGGTGGGCGAGGGGCACGCCAGGATCGGTGCGGAGGAGACTGTCCTCAGCGGCGCGGAGGCTTTGCAATCGGCGGGTCTTTCGCCAATCGAACTACAGGCGAAGGAAGGACTCGCACTCATCAATGGGACGCACATGATGGCAGCCTTTGCCGCCCTCTCCCTTCGAAGTGTCGATCGTGTTCTTGAGTCTGCGGTGTTCGCTGCATCCATGGCGATCGATGCTTGCCTTGGATCGGCCACACCCCTGGATCCTCGCATTCATGAGGCACGCTGCCAGCCCGGGCAGGTGGCCATTGCACAACAGATGAGGTCACTTCTGGAGGGCAGCAAGATCACCCCGAGTCATGCGGATGATGATCCTCGTGTCCAGGACCCCTACTGCCTACGAGCGACCCCCCAGGTCCTGGGGGCTGCAAAGGATGCCGTGACCTATGCACGCAGTGTGGTGGAACGAGAACTCGGTGCGGTCACCGACAACCCCCTTGTCTTCGAAGGTGGTGACATTCTCAGCGGCGCGAATTTCCACGGTATGCCCCTGGCGATTGCGATGGACACCCTGTGCATCGCCCTCTGCCATGTGGCCGGGATTGCTGAGCGACGAATCTTCTGGGTGCTTTCCGGACATGACAGCCACAATCCAGTACCCAGTTGCCTCAGTCCGAGCCCCGGCTTGCATAGTGGATTGATGATCGCCCAATACACAGCGGCGGCTTGTTGCAACGAGATGCAGACCCTGGCAACGCCCGCCAGCGTGGCCAACATCTCCACCTCTGCCGGAATCGAAGACTACAACTCGATGGGTGCCACCTCAGCCCACCAGTTGGCTGCCAGCCTGCGGCTGTGTCGTGATGTGATCGCCATCGAGCTCCTCATTATGAGCGAGGGGCTGGAGCATCAACGGCCTCTCAAGAGCGGGGCTGGGGTAGAGACGATTCACGAGCGGATCCGTCGGGAAGTGCCCCCCCTCACCGGGGACCGGCCGCCGGGCCCAGATATCGAGACCGTGGCAGCAATGATCCAGCGAGGCGATCTCGCATCACTCGTATAACCACGCCTGAAGCCGTCAAGCGGCTTACCATGTCGTGATTGATGACGAGGACACGTCCATGACAAGCACAAGCATCGCGAGGACAGTTCGGGCCCCACGGGGAAACGAGCGGACTTTCCGAACCTGGCAGGCCGAAGCCGCGATGCGGATGTTGATGAACAACCTGGATCCCGAGGTTGCGGAACTTCCAGATCAGCTTGTTGTCTATGGAGGAAGAGGTCAGGCCGCGCGATCCTGGGAAGCCTTTGATGCCATCATCGAATGCTTAAAGGAACTTGATGTCGATCAGACCCTCTTGATCCAATCGGGTAAGCCAGTGGGTGTCGTCCAAACCCATGCCGATGCGCCCCGGGTCCTGATCGCGAATTCCAACCTGGTCCCTCATTGGGCCACGCAAGAACACTTTGATGACCTGGCTGCCAAGGGCCTCATTATGTTTGGTCAGATGACCGCCGGTTCCTGGATCTACATTGGGACACAAGGCATTCTGCAAGGAACGTATGAGACCTTTGCCGAATGTGCCCGCCAACATTTTGGAGGCTCACTCAAAGGCCGCCTTTGCGTGACGGCAGGTTGCGGTGGCATGGGAGGCGCCCAGCCCCTGTCGGTCACGATGAACGAGGGCGTTTGCTTGATTGCCGAAGTCTGTCGAGAACGCTTGGAGAAACGCGTTCATGATCGATACCTCGACGAGATCATCGAAGACCTGGATGCTGCGATCGACCGATCATTGGCAGCACGAGAAGCAGGCGAGCCTGTTTCCATCGGCTGGTTAGGTAACGCCGTCCACCTCCTGGAACGACTGGTTGAACGAGACATCACGCCTGATGCCTTGACCGATCAGACGTCTGCTCACGATTGCCTGGAAGGCTATTGGCCGCACACGATGGATCAAAATGCTGCTGAACAATTAAGGGCCTCGGATCCGGACGCAGCGGTGCGTGCCTCGATGGATTCCATGACGCGCCATGTCGAACTGATGGTGGAGCTCATGGATCGTGGGGCCAGGACATTCGACTACGGAAATAACATTCGTCAACGAGCCTCGGATAACGGACTGGCCCGAGCTTTTGATTTTCCTGGCTTTGTTCCGGCGTACATCCGCCCACAGTTCTGCCTCGGGCGAGGCCCCTTCCGATGGGCTGCATTGTCCGGGGATCCCGAAGACATTGCCGTGACCGATCGAGCGCTTATGGAACTCTTCCCAGAAGATGAAAGCCTGCATCGATGGTTGAAGCTTGCCGGAGAACGCGTTGCTTTCCAGGGACTCCCCTGCCGAATCTGCTGGTTCGGGCTCGGTGAGCGAGATAAGGCTGGCGTGTTATTCAATGACCTGGTCCGAGACGGCAAGGTCAAGGCCCCGATCGTCATTGGCCGGGATCACCTGGACTGCGGCTCGGTTGCCTCGCCTAACCGGGAAACCGAGGGCATGCTGGACGGAACAGATGCGATCAGTGACTGGCCGCTCCTGAACTTCGGGGTCAATATCGCCAGTGGTGCCAGTTGGGTGTCTTTCCATCACGGTGGAGGCGTAGGCATTGGTTTCAGTCAGCACGCTGGACAGGTCGTCGTTGCAGATGGAACACCTGAGGCCGAACGTCGTCTTCGACGCGTTCTCACGAATGACCCGATGATGGGCATCTTTCGTCATGCTGATGCTGGATATGACATGGCACGCTCGTGTGCGCAGTCGCAAGACGTCCCTATTCCCATGAAGGACTGGTGATCTGCGTCGATGGCGATTCGCTACCTCATCAATGCCAGGTTGATCACACTCTCTGGAGGAGAAGGTCCGCGTCGCGGTGAAGCGATGCAGGATCTTGGTGTGATCGAGAATGGATGGGTGCGGATCGAGGGTGACACCATTTCAGGAGTTGGCGAAGGTCGTCCTAAAGAAGCCGATGAAGGCACGGTGCTCGACCTCGGCGGACGCGTTGTACTTCCAACTTGGGTTGATTGTCATACCCATGCCTGTTGGGCGGGCAGCCGCCTGGATGAGTTTGAAGCGGGCCTGCGTGGGGAGGATTATCTCGAGATCCTGAAACGTGGTGGTGGCATCATGTCCACGGTTCGAGCTGTTCGTGATACGTCCCAGCAAGCGCTCATTGAATTGCTGCATTCCCGCCTGGGCCGACAAGTCACCTTGGGCTCAACAGCCATCGAGGTCAAATCAGGGTATGGATTGACGACTGAAGATGAACTGAAAATGCTCCGGGCAGTACACGCGGTATCACGATCGCAAGACATCATGATCCTGGGCACCTTCTTGGGTGCCCATGCCAAGGATCCCGAGGTCTCTGATTTTGTACCGCGAACGATCAAGGAAACGCTCCCTGCGGTGGTCGAGGAATTCCCCGGCATCTGTTGCGATGCGTACTGCGAGGAAGGCGCTTGGTCTGTTGAGGAAACAACACGATTATTCTCAGCAGCCTCTGACCTGGGATGCCCACTCCGAGTGCACACCGACCAGTTTCACTCGCTAGGTATGACTCGGGTGGCCATTGAGATGGGGGCTCGGAGTGTCGATCATCTTGAGGCTATTACCAAGGACGATATTCAACTGCTTGGAAAGGCACCAACGGTTGCGGTGTTGTTGCCGGCCAGCGGTTTCAACTTGGATCAACGCTATGCCCCCGGTCGTGCCTTGGTCGATGCCGGCGCTGCTGTCGCCATTGCGACCAATTACAACCCGGGCTCGGCCCCCTGCCCCTCCATGCCGCTGACAATCGCATTGGCCTGTCGGCGTAATGGACTGCTTCCCAGTGAAGCGATCACGGCCGCCACCAGAAATGCGGCTTGCGTCCTGGGGCTGGAAACAAGCCATGGCAGAATTGAGACTGGCTACAACGCAGATTTACAGGTCTTAGATGCTCGGGATGAGCGTGAGATCGCGTGGGAATTTGGTACGCCTCCTCCACCATTGCTGGTGTGTCGCGGGGAGGTCATCCAGTTCCTGGGCGATGCAGAATTCGAAGGCGAAGAAGAACAGGAATCATGACGAGGCTCGATTGATGGTCGTCAAGCGACAACGAGATGTCGAAGCTGCAGCGATCGCCGCTCAACGTGTGGCGGATGTGCACGTTGCCCTGGTTGACTTCTTAGCAGTCGGCCAAACACTGGCCGACATCGATGGCTTTATAGGGAAGACCCTGGAGTCATTGGATTGCAAAAGCGCCTTCCTTCGCTATCGAATTCCTGGGCATCCTCCGTTTCCAAGTCATTCCTGCCTCTCTCCCAATGATTGCGTCGTTCACGGCACGCACCTGATGACAGATGAACCTCTTCAAACAGGAGACATATTGTCAGTCGATATTGGCGTTTCACATAAGGGTTGGATCGGAGATGCTGCTTGGACCTATGGCATCGAAGAGGTTGATGATGAGGCGTTGCGGCTCATGCGGGCCGGACGCGAGTGCCTACAAGCTGGATTGGATGCCATGCAGCCTGGCCGCCCTTTGTTGGATTGGGCCAGGGTCGTAGAGGCCCATGTCACCGAAGCAGGTTTCAAGCTTGTTCGGGGACTCGGTGGTCACGGTTATGGCCGGAGGCTTCACGGCCCTCCGTTCATCTCCAATGTCGTCCCGCAGCAGCCTGGCGAATGGCCCGATGCCTTTCGCACCTTCGAGCCAGGGCTCCTGGTTGCCGTTGAGCCCATGCTCAATGCCGGGGGGGCTGAAATCACGAATACCTCGGGCAGTTGGCCCATCTTGTCCGCAGACGGTTCCCTCAGTGTCCATTACGAGGCGGATGTGATGATTACTGAGCATGGACGTGACGTTTTGACCGAGACGATGTTCGATCTCCCGGATATCGTGGGGCGTTGATTTTCGATCCCCCCCATCCTCCCCATCCCCCCCTTTCCTGGGATCGTTGGGAACCAAGCTTCTGAACCAATTTGCTGGAGTCGATCATGTCACCTGTCCTCTTGATTACCTGCACGCTTCTTGCACCTCTCCAGACGCCGGAAGCCTTGGTCT
>JAYZAT010000072.1:0-20022 GCA_036339555.1 Planctomycetota bacterium | reverse complement strand
CATGGAGGTCTTGATTGAACAGGAAGCCACAGCTGGACCTGGAACGTTCCTGGCGATCGATGGTGTCGAAGGCGATGTAACCATTTCCATCGATCCGTTTAACACCATTGAAGTTGAAGCCACTGTTGCTGCCGACAGTCTTCCCGATGGCTTCTACACCACGACGTTGAACTTCATCGACACATCCAATGGAAGCACGGTCAGCCGTGTTCATACGTTGGAGTTGGGCATTCCCCGCATGATCCTGACACCTGAGGAGGATATAGTCGGGTCCGGACCCCTTGGCGGCCCGTTTCCCCAAACACGCCTGTATAGGGCCACGTCCATAGGACCGACCCCTGTCCCATTACGTGTCACCTCCTCTGAGTCGTGGATCTCCTTTAACGGGAACCCTGGCCCCTACAACATCCAAGTCCCGGCCAATAGTGGGTACGCAAACATCACCGTGAGCTTCAACAGCGACACCCAATCCCTGCCGGCCGGCTGGAACACCAGTGTCCTGACCTTCGAGAACCAATCCCCCTTGGGCGAAGGATCCGCCACACGATACGCGTACGCTGACGTAGCCCGAAACAACTACAACCCAATGGATGTTCCAATCGAAATCCTGGACGACACCCTGATCACAAGCACGATTGAGGTCACGGATGTTTACTGCATCGCCGATGTGGACGTGGATCTGGATATCACACATGGCAACCGAGGTGATCTGCAAGTTGTCCTGGTGTCTCCAATGGGCGTCGAGGTGTATCTACACAACCGCTCTGGGGAAGGCTACAGCAACCTTGTTCGAACCTATGATGATGATGGCAGCGGAAACCTGTCAGATGGGCCAGGCGAACTGCATGACTTTTACCCCTTGGAAGCTGCTGGCACCTGGACACTCGAAGTACGGGATGCAGCCGTCGACAACGAAGGCATTCTCAACAACTGGACGTTGAAGATCGCCTCGACAGGCGAGTTCTGCCCCCCCACTTGCAACGATATCGATGTTGTGATGGACCAGGACGATCCGTATACCATTCAACTTGAGGGGAGTTCCTACTACGACTACGCCCTCACCTATGTCATTACATCACTTCCCACCCGTGGCATCCTGAAGGATTCCAACGGCCAAGTGATCACTTCTGTCCCCCACAACTTGGCCGCCGACACGGTCACATTCGACCCAACGAACAACTTCATTGGCGCCGACATGTTCAACTACCTGGTCGATGATGGCTCGCCTTCAGAGGAATCTCTGGTCCACATGACCATCGGTCAAATCCCCAACGAAGATTCTTGTTACGACGCCTTCACCATCGCCAACGGTTCGTGGGATTACGACACTTCCAATGCAACGACAGACGGTCCAACTCATGAAGAGTGTGATTTCGACGGCCAGACCTATCACGATATCTGGTTCCGCTATCTCGCCTGTGAAGACGGTACCCTGATCGTGAGCACCTGCGATACAGCCGACTATGACACGGACTTGGTCGTCTACGACGCGGATGACTGCGACACGCTGAGCGTTCTTGGATGCAATGATGACGATGAAGACTGTGAGGGCTATACCTCCCTGGTCGAGGTTTCTGTCACGAAGGATGAGGCCTACCTGATCCGGGTGGGCGGCTGGAACAATGGTGACCAGGGAACTGGCACCCTCTTGATTGACGGGCCACCTGGCGATTGTGGCGACGAAGAGCCGCCTGATTGCCCTGGTGATCTTGATGGCGACAACGTCGTCGGTGTCAACGATGTCCTGCTCCTGATCTCTGCCTGGGGGACAGCTGAAGGCGATGTTGATGGTGACGGCACCACGGACGTCAATGACCTCCTGGCCCTGCTCGGCTACTACGGCGAGTCCTGCTAACACCCTAAATTGAGACAGCACCCAGCGGGCTCCGGCACTTGTTGCCGGGGCCCGTTTCTTTCTGCCAGGTGAGTGCTACCATGCTGGACTCGATGGACAGTGGTGGGATTCAGCACGAGCTTCCGATCACCAAGCCCGCCCCAACGGGCCTGGCGATGCAGCCACGTCTGCCAATATGCCAGAGCACGCTACCACTCGATTGGTACCAGGAAGCCTTCCAACCATACGCCCAGGAATACTTGGCGCTTCCAGACCAACGCCCTGACACCGTCCTTCCGTGGTTGAACAGCTACGTGGAACCTGCCTTAGCCCACTTCGGTGACGAACTCCTCCTCCTTGCTCACTTCTACATGGGTGGCGAGATCGTGAAATTGGTGGAGCGCTATGGTGGAGCCGTCGCAGATTCCTACGCGCTGGCGCTCCAGGCCAGAGCCAATCCACAAGCCAAGATTATTGTTGAATCTGCAGTTCATTTCATGGCCGAAACCATTGCCATCTTGGCCAGGGACGATCAGGACGTTTGGATTACTAATCCAAAAGCAGGCTGCACGATGGAAATGATGGCCAAGGACTGGATGGTTCTTCCAGTGGTTGAGTCACTGGTTGAAAAGCATGACCTCCTGGTCATCTCCTACATGAATACGTCTGGACGACTCAAGGCGCTCGCCGGCAGAACCGGCGGCGCGGTGTGCACCAGCTCCAATGCTCATCTCGTGGTCGACTGGGCCCGACAGCAAGGCCGCCGCATCTTGTTTCTTCCAGATCACCACCTCGGCAGAAATACTGCTTGGCGACTTGGCATGGATCTGGATCGCGTACGAGCGCTGCCGGATCCCCGAACATTGCCCGCCGATTGGCAGCCCGATGATGCCACACTGAATGATGCCGAGATGATTCTTTGGGGTGGATTCTGCGGAGTCCATACAGTGTTTTCTGCAGAACAGGTTGCCTGGTGGCAGGAACGGGGTTGGACAGTGCTGGTTCACCCGGAATCTCCTCTTGAAGTCGTCAAGCACGCGGATGGTTCAGGGAGTACCGCCTATCTCTGGAAAGCCATTACAGAGGCCTCACCGGGAAGTCGTATCGCGATCGGCACAGAGGGGCACTTCGTGCGGAACGCACGTGAACATGCAGCCACGCGTAACGTGCAGATCGAACACCTCGCAGATATCCCAGGACAAGCTGGTACTGCTGGATGCGGCTGCGCTACGATGAGTCGCAATGACCCCCCTCATCTTGCTGGCATGCTGGACCTCCTTCGCCAAGGCCAGCCTCCAGAGCTCAATAAGGTCGAAGCTGGTGACGTGATCGATGAAGGCACCGGTACACGGACGAGATTAGAAGCCAGTCAGCGGGATGCCCTCAAGGGCGAAGCTACACAGGCACTGGAGCAGATGATTGCTATCACTGAGCGGAAGACGAACACATGACTGACCTCACGACACCCCTCCACCGCTGCCTACTCACCGCTGATGTTGATCGAATTGCACGGTATCGATTTGATGTGGTCGTCATTGGAACTGGGGCTGCCGGGGCCAGCGTCGCCTTGTCAGCTGCAGCCCGGGGGCTTCGTGTTGCCGTCCTGGGCAAGGCGCCTGATACCAAGGAAAACAATACGAATTGGGCACGTGGTGGCATTGCAGCCGTGCTTGATTCCGCTGATTCATTCGAAGATCACGAACGCGACACTATCAATTGTGGCGTAGGTCTCTGCGATCCAACTATTGTCCGTGATGTTGTGAAAGGTGGCCCTGTCGCCATCGAAAGACTGGTACGACTTGGGGCAGAATTTGATCGTGGCGGAAGTGGCGACCTTGAATTGGGCATGGAAGGCGGACACTCGCGTAGACGAATCGTCCATGCCAATGGAGATGCCACTGGACGTGTCATTCAAAGCACGCTCGGGCCAGCCATTGAAAACAACGACCGAATCAGCCTCTTCCATGATGTATTCGCCATCGATCTCGTAGACGAGGAGGATGGCCGCATCGTCGGCGTATTGGTTCGCCTGGCATCAGGAGACCTCGCCTGCTTCCAAGCCGGTTCAACAGTCCTGGCCTGCGGCGGTGGTGGCCAGATGTACCGTGAAACGACCAACCCAGTGCTGGCAACTGCAGATGGTGTTGCCATGGCCTACCGGGCAGGCGCCCAACTGCGTGATCTTGAGTTCTTCCAGTTCCATCCAACATGCTTGTACATCGCTGGCGCTGCACGGGTCCTCATCAGCGAGATCGCTCGAGGAGCCGGGGGCGTGCTCCGTGACCGCGACGGCATTCGCTTCATGCCCGAGTACCACCCCGAGGCAGATCTGGCGCCTCGAGACATTGTCAGCCGGGCTGCTGCAGATCGCATGGATCGAACATCTCACGCCAACATCTACCTCGACTTGACCGCCATCGATGGTAACCCCCATGAACTCTTTCCCAGCATCTCCGCCACATGTCGACTATTCGATATCGACATTGCCCGCCAACTGATCCCCGTGCGACCCGGCGCGCACTACATGATTGGTGGTGTGCAAGCTGACTCGCAGGGACGCACCTCACTTCCAGGACTCTTCGCTGTGGGGGAATGTGCCAGCACTGGTTTGCATGGTGCCAATCGCATGGGTTCCAATTCACTGCTTGAAGCACTGGTACTTGGCACTCGAACTGGCGATGCGGTCGAAGGTGATCTGGAAGGTACCGCTGCACCACTCCGCAAGCTCATGCATCGCAAAGACGCTGATGTTTCAACACCGGTTCAAGTCAACGTGACAGATGTGCTCTATGCCATGAAATCACTGATGTGGCGATCCGTTGGCGTACGCCGCAACGCTGATGATCTGGTAGAAGCCAATAAGCAACTGACCTTCTGGTCAGCCGCCACGCAACGGCTCGCGCCAGACACCATCGCAGCCTGGGAATTGATGAACATGCTAACCGTCGCTCGGTTGGCCACAATCTCCGCGCTCGAACGCAAGGAATCCAGGGGCGCCCATTTCAGACACGACTACCCTGCTTCTGAAGAAGCATGGCGACGACATACGATTATTCGTGTCCACGAAATTGCCGCCGGGCATCTTGGCGAACCCTCGCTGTCCCATGAAGCAGTCAACACAGCCTTGAGCTCAATGCCCGTCGAACACGCTTGAGTCAATGTCATCCACGATGGGATCCGGAAGTCCAAGGACCTCTGAACTCTTCGAGCCCTCTGGAAGATCCTGGACGGTCTTCATCTTGCGCTGCATCTGACGGCTGCGCGTGCCCATCTTGTCGACTGTGTTCTGGGCCGTCGCGAGTTGTTTCTGAAGCGCACCAATGGTGCTCTCAAACCGCTCAAATTCTTCTTTGACCGCTGCCAGGATGTCCCAGATTTCTGCCGAACGCTGCTCGATAGCCAAGGCCCTGAACCCGAGCCGGATACTGCCGAGGATCGCTGCCAATGTAGTCGGACCGGCTGGCACAACTCGATGCTTTTGTCGAAGTTCATCATCCAGGCCAGGCAAACGAAGGACCTCGCCATACAGCCCTTCCGTTGGCAAGAACATGATTCCGTAGTCAATCGTGTGAGGTGATTCGATGTATTTCTCACTGATATCCGAAGCTGACTGAGCGACTGCGCGTTTCAATGATTTCTCAGCCGATTCCTTTGCCGAGAGATCGCCAGCATCCAGAGCATCTTGGAGTCGCATCCAATCTTCCTGGGGAAACTTAGAATCGATAGGCAACCAGACGATTTGGTCAGTACCACGACCAGGCATTTTTACAGCAAACTCAACCCGTTGATTGCTTCCTGGAATCGTTTCGACGTTGGACTCGTACTGGTCCGGTGCCATGAGATCCTCCAAGATGGCACCAAGTTGGACCTCTCCCCATGTCCCACGCGTCTTGACATTAGTCAACACACGCTGCAACCCACCGACATTCTCTGCCAGCGAACGCATTTCACCCAAGCCCTTCTGAACCTCTTGGAGGTGGCTCGTCACTATCTGAAAGGATTCCGTCAACCTGAGATGAAGCGTCTTCTGAAGCTTTTCATCGACCGTCAGTCGCATTTGCTCGAGCTTCTTCTCATTGCCTTCCTGCAACGTTTGCATCCTGGTGGCAATGGCCTGATCGATATCGGTCAGTTGCTTCCTCGTGCTCTCCAGAAGTTCCCTGGTCTCCTTGGCCAACTGCCCGACGTTCTCAGTAACGATCTTCTGTGTTCCCAACAATGACTCGCGGACCTCTTCACGCAAAGCCCGGCCCGCGTTGTCGGCAGAGTCCCGATCGCGCTGAGACAGTTCGATGAAGGTTTCGCACAATCTCGTCTCGGTGGAGGCGATGCCCTGGCTACCCTGATCACTCGAATGGCGTCCCAAATACGCCTGAAGAATGATCACAAGCAGCGCGAGTACCAGCAGAATGCCGAGCAGGATGTCCACTGAGGTCGTATTCCCTGCAAATCAACGTTCGATTCGTCTTCGAAACACTCTTGAAAACAGAGTATACCGCTGGCATCCCGACCACCGGCCCGGGATACTCCCCCTCCACCATGCATGAATCCAATCACCTGCCAAGCCCGGCACCACCCCGCCTGACAACGAGATCAGTCTGGCACGATTGGTGGCCATTGGCCCTGAGTTGGGGCTTGATGGGCTTGGAAATGCCTGCCATCAGCGCGGTGGTTGGAAACCTCCCCGACGCTGAGATCATGCTGGCTGCCTTCGGCGGGATCGCTTTCCCACTGGGGCTGCTCGTGGAAGCGCCCATCATCATGATGCTAGCCGCTTCAACAGCGCTGAGCCGTGACCTTGATTCCTTCCTGCGACTTCAACGTTTCATGACGATTGTCGCCATGGGGCTGACGATCCTGCATGCCATCCTGGCGTTCACCCCATTGTGGCCATTGGTGGTCGTCCCCGTGCTGGACATCCCGCCCGAGATCCAGGAACCGGCCCGAGAAAGCTTTGCGTGGCTGTTGCCCTGGACCTGGGCGATTGCTGATCGTCGTTTCAGGCAAGGGCTTCTGATTCATTTTGGACGACGCCAGGTCATCGTCGTCGGCACCGGTATTCGCCTGATCGCCATGGTCGGCATCTTGTTGACGCTCGCCATCCTCGGGGTTGCTGGCGCCACCATTGCCTCAGCAGCATTGACTGTGGGCGTAATCGTTGAAGCAGCCTATGCACGTTTTCGCAGTGTAGATGTCGTTCGTGGCCCATTGAAAGAAGCCCCGCCCGTCCAAAGTGTCCTACGACTGGGGAAACTCCTTCGTTTCTACATCCCATTAGCCTTGACCCCGATCCTCATCCTGACCGCTCAACCCTTGGGCTCTGCAGGCATGACAAGAATGCCTGAGGCAGTCGCGTCACTGGCCGTTTGGGCTCCACTCGGAGGCCTGACGTTTCTCTTCCGAAGCTCCGGCATCGCATACAACGAGGTTGTCATTCGCTTGAGCCCTCGAAACAGGAGCACACCTGGCCTGAGACAATTCGCCTGGATCATGGGGCTGGTATTTACCACCCTGCTGTTGATCGTGGCGTTGACGCCTCTGGCAATGATCTGGTTCCAAGACATCGTCGGACTCGATGAAGACCTTGCCCAACTGGGAGTTTCAACGCTCTGGCTAGCCGCCCCAGTACCACTTCTCAGCTATCTCCATTCTTTCTACCAGGGCATCCTGGTGAATGCCCACCGCACAAGACCCATCACTGAAGCAGTGATTGCATACCTTTTGATTACCTTTGTCGGCTTGGGCCTGGGAGTCCTCCACGGAGGCTGGATCGGCCTTGAGGTGGCACTCGTGACATACACCCTGGCCAATTTTGTACAGGCGATCTGGCTCTTCCTGAGGACGCGGGACCTGTTCAGAGAGCAAACCTGATGTGGTTTAAAACAAGCAATAAATATGAAGATAAGGCACTGAATTGGTCTTCAACTGGGTTTTTTGGCCTGCTCGGGCCAATAAGTGAGGTTAGACTTACCTGCCTGTACCCAAGATTGACCCCTGATCCAGATAAGAAGAGAGAGTCTGATAATGAAGATCTCACGGGCGTTGCTCGCCATTACTGGCGGTTCCTCCATCGCATTCGCCGCTGCCCATTCCCTGGCCGGTGAAGACTATTGCACGATCGAAGGACCGGACATTATGACCTACTTGGTCGCTAATTCCTTTGGTAGCTTTGACTTTGACTACTACGGACAAGCAGATGGCGTGGGCGGTTTCGCCATGGCCACAACTTCAGGCAACCCAGGCGACATGATCTGCCAATGGGCCCAAAACGGTGATGGCACCAAATCCCCCGTCATTGCTCAGAACATCTATCGGCTGTGCGACGGCCGCTTCGAACAGATCGGATTGAGCTGGCTGAAGCACTCATTCTGTGCTGTCAGTGAAGCCATGTGCTCCTGCCAGAGCACTGGATGTAGCACCCTGGGAATTGGCTGTGCTGACACGTACTGGGCCACCCTGAATGCTGACGCGGAAGCACCACGGTCCGAAATCAATGCCACCACCGGCGATTACATTTACCCCTTCTTCCAAAGCCCCGGTGGCCAGAGCTCCTTACGAGGCAAGCTCCAAATTCATGAAGATGACCGCGATCCCAGCCTGAACACTGGCTGCCACTTCTATCTGGAAGCTCAATATGTCGCACCCAATTCCGACTTCGATGGCTGGGGCCCGGATGAGTACGACTACAACAACCAATACAACAATGTGAGTTGGCGTGAAATTCGCTTCACCAGCACTACCAACACCCAGCCTTCTGGCAGCACGGTAGTCATGTCGACCGCACTCGACGCCTGGGCCGCCGAGGAAGGTGCCACGATTGTCGAGGTTTGGACTCCTGAGGATGATGGCAATGTCGGCCTGATGCATGTCGCCTACCTGGTCACCGATAATGGTGACGGCACTTGGCATTACGAGTACGTGGTTCATAACCAGAACTCGCACCGTTCTGGTGGCGGCTTCAGCGTTCCAGTGGCAGATTGCGTAGATCTGACGAATGTCGAGTTCGTTGACGTCGATTACCACTCCGGCGAACTCGTCGTGGGAGATGACTGGACTTCCGATCGATCGGATGACCAGATGAGCTGGTTCACCGCTCCCTACGTAGAAGATGAGTTTGGCCGGGCTTGGGGCAATGCCATCCGTTGGTCGAGTTCCTACACCTTCCGGTTCGATGCCAACTACCCGCCTTCGAACGGCAATGCCGTTCTCAGCCTCTGGCGTCCCGGTGATGGTGGCGATGAGCTCGACGTCGGCATCGTCGGCCCCGTCCCTGACTGCAACGGCGATTGCCCAACCGATCTGGACGGTGATGGATCTACGGGAGTCAATGATGTCCTGCTGGTCATCGCTGGCTGGGGCACCGGCAATGGCGATGTCAATGGCGATGGAGCCACGAATGTGGATGACATTCTCCTGATTCTGGAAGCCTTCGGCACCGACTGCTGAATCCGAGGCCCAGGCCACTTTGAATTGATTCAACCGGGATGCGGCATGGGCCGCATCCCGGTTTTTACTTGAGAAAAAAAGTACACCCCTTCCGAAGTCTCCGCTGAGTCTCGACGGTTGTCGATTTGGCGTTTTGGCCACTTGTGGAAAGAAACCGTCATAAGAGACGTAGATTGAATTCTGTCCAAGGCACATGCTTCCAACACGCCTTGAACGCTTTGGATCGCGAAGAATGCCAGCATGGCCTTCGCCACTCTTCTCCTCCTTGCTCTCACCACAGAGAAACGGACCACCTCTTATGAAGACATCACGCGGATTCACTCTCGTTGAGTTGCTTGTGGTCATTGGCATCATTGCCGTGCTCCTGGGCATCCTATTGCCGGCGCTCTCTGGCGCACGTGCCGCTGCCCGACTGGTTGAAGACCAGAAACGAGGCCAATCGATTCACCAGGGCTGGACCACCTGGGCGGCTCAGAACCAGGGGAATTTCCCCATGCCCGCCATGATCGATCGACGTCCTGTCAACACAGATAGCAACAGCGCCCCAAAGAACATCATGGATCGAGGCATGCCCAGGTGGGATCTCAACACAACCGACAATCTCCATGCTGCGATGATCATGGACCGGCAGTATGAGACACGCACGGTCTGTTTGTCTTCGGACGTCAACCCCAACGTGTTTGTCTGCAGTTACAACTACCAAAACTATCATCCGTATGGAAACGCAGGCACCAATGATGGCGCTGACCCCAATGTCGCCAGTTCAATCGAGGCAACAGATGATGACATTCACTGGGATCCCAACTTCCGTGGCGACCTGGCAGAGGATTGCCACTTCTCCTGGGCCTCAACAGCCCTGCTCGGCAAGAGAATCGAGTCCCAACGAGGACACTGGAGCATGAGTGGCCGACCTGATATTGCCGTGCTGTGCACACGTGGACCCGAGGATGGAGTGCAACTCCCTGACTCATTGTGCTATGAGCAGTACATGCCCAAGGAACGCTATCGCGGCGTTGTTGTCTTCAATGACTCGAGTACATCTGTTGAAAACAGCATGTATCCGCAGCGGATGATGCTGAACAATCGATATGGGCAATGTCCCGACAACTTGTATAGCGCCGATGCCCCCTCGGGATCTCCTCTGGATGACTACGGAAACGATGCCCTGAACCTCATAGTCACTCAGATTGAAGATGTTCATGGCTGGAACGCAAAACCCCAGTTCGTAGCAAGCTGGGATCCCTGATCCAGTCTCGAACCCGCCGTTCAATAAACGTGAAGCATTCGTTGCAGAACCCCGCCTGTCGTGCGGGGTTCTGCCGTAGAGAATGTTGGCAAGGCAACCAGCTCCTTAGCTGGATGCTCCTTCCTTGTTGGCCGGACCCAATTTCAACTGGCCTTCACGCAGGTCATCCTCGGAGCCTGAACCCAGAAGGAGTCCAATCCAACGAAGATCATCACTGTGCAAAAGGAGGATCTTCAGCAGCATGGTCAATGGCACCGACAGGATCATCCCGATCGGACCCCACACCCATCCCCAGAAAACCATCGACAGGAAGACAACAAGCGTCGAAAGACCAAGTCGACGCCCCATCATCCGTGGCTCAATCAAGTTGCCGATGCAGATATTGATCGCCAAGTAACAGGCCGCCACCAGGAGCGCCCAGGTCCAGTTGAACTGGACCAACGCCAGTAAGACCGGCGGGATGGCTGCCAAGATCGAACCCAGTGTCGGAATGTAGTTGAGTAAAAACGCGAGCAAGCCCCAAAGCAGCGGATAGTCCACCCCGATGATCCAGGTCGCCAGCCCAGCTAAAACGCCGGTAGCCAGGCTCAATTGGGTTTTGACCGCCAAGTACACCCTGAGATTTGACAAGGCTCTTCGATACTCCGCGAGGTCCGAGGTGTCATCAGAAATCATCGCCCGCACCTTGCGAGGAAGTATGACGGCCTCACAGAGCACGAAAATCACGGTCAACATGATCAAGAGCGTGTCCGAGAGCACCTTCGCCAAAGCAGAGAGTCCAGAACTCAGGACATCAGTCAAGGTTCCCGCATCGAGCTGCTCCTGAAGTTGAGCGAGACTGACTTCGACACCATGTGATTCCAGCCAGGTTGTCAGGGTTGCCAATGGCTTATCCAAGGCGTCTTCATACTTCGGCAGATTCTTCTGGAATGAGGAAATCGAATCGGAGACGAAGTAGGACAACACCAGGAAGCCAGCAAGAACAACCAGGAAGACAATCACAATCGCCAGCCCAGTCCGGATGCCGTGGCGTTGCAGCCAGGACACAGGAGGGATGCAAATGACACCGATGAAAAAGGCGGTCAGGATAGGAACCAGAATCGTTCCAGCTTCCCGAAACCCTGCGATGATGATGACCACGCAAGCCAGCAACAGCAGGCTACGCAGTCCAACATTGGTTTCTTCAGGCCTGGTCACGCCTGGGATGGTACGGCACTGTGCCCCTGGAGGCGATTGGCCTCCCAGGCAGACGCTCAGCCCTCCTGCACCTGTGTATCAATCCACGTGGCAAAGGCTTCCGCAAACCGCTCGAATTCCCCCGACTCAAGCGATGCAACCTCGTCCCGCCCATGGATCACGGTCATTCGAGCGTCTAGTTCGATGTCTCCCTCAAAGCGAGGGAGCTTTGGCTCACGTTCAATAGCGGAGCGAGCCTCTTCCATCGACTGCTTGACGGAGCGATTCACACGGGATGCAAGTGCAGCGGCACCCAAAGGCTGGCCGGTGAGTCCGATGAGCATCTCATCCATGCTTTTGCTGTTGCCAGGTCGCCAATAGTGTGTTTTTAAAGAAGGACCGATCTCCGGGTTATCTAACAAGTGACCATCTCGCTTCATGAAGGCGTTGCGAGTCTGTTCAACACCCATCTGAGCCAGGACATATCCGTGGTAGTAGGCACTGGCTTCCCCAGACAGCAAGTGCGGCACTGACAGAACCGGCCTTGGGCTCCCCTCTTCCAAAAGGACAAGGCGACGCTCTGCAGACCGGATGGCGTTCAGAATCCCATCAGGCGTGAGTTGATCCTCCGGCAATTCATAGATCGCTCGCTCGGCGTAGCACACCGCCATCATGTGGCGAATCTTCCAGGCAGCATGTGGCTGCACCTGCCGGATGCCCTGCTCAATCAGTTCCACAGGCATGGGACTCCCTGAGGCATCCAAGGCATAGCGGCGTTGCCAATCAGGATCCCCGGTCAAGCTGTCCAGGAACATGGATTGGATTTCCGCAAAGGCCACTGACGTCGGCGCAAACTCCTGACCAAAGCAGGGTGATGGCATACACACATTTGCAAAATGGGCGGCATGGCCACCTTCATGAAACAAGGTCGTCAAGGCCCGCTCGCCAGAACCAGGCATGCCAGGTATTGCGTTGGCCGTGAAGTGTATTCGAGCTCGATGTCGAGTCTCGCCATCGAGCCAACTGATCTCAGGCCCATGCATGAATCCGTTTTCATATTTGCCTGACCGATCGAGAAGATCGAGGACCATGGTCGCTCCGTCGTAGGTAATACCCAGACCGGCAAAACTTTGGCCCCATCTTTGAATGCCTTCACGGAACGGAAACCAAGGATCTCGCTGTCGAATCAAATCCCCTTCCGTGTGAAAGCGAATGTTCCAAGGCGTCACTGCAGCCTCATCAAGATCAGCAAGGCCTCGCTGTGATGATTCTCGCGTGAGCGATTCCAACTCATCAAGCCGCGAGAAAATATCCGCCTTGGAAAGACCTTCGACTCGGCTTACTTTCCAGTCGTAATAGTCCTCTCCCCCGAGCATTCGACCCAAACGGTTACGCATGCGGACGAGTTCGATGAACCCATTCTCGAGCACGAATGTCTCAATGTCTCGCAACCCATTCCAAGCAGCACGTCTCAGGGTTTCATCAGGATCTGTTCCAAGCATGACACCAAGGCGAACACTACTGGCCTTGTGGAAGTCACCTTCAGCATCCCTGTACCCGAGTTGCATGCTGCCTCGGGCCTCTGCCATGAGCCCCTCGGCCTCGATGATTTGGCTCGCGAGATCACGAGCCTCTTGGGAGTCGATCGCATGGGCGGATAGGGTCTTGTGCCAGCCTTGCAACGCAATGAAGCTGGAGTCGTCTTCCAATCCCTCCGCAGCCCCTTGAAGTTGGCCAGTGACTTCCTCGAGGCGTTCTGGGGCCTGGAGCCACCCCTGGAGCTCGGTTTCCAGGCGATCAAGCAAACGGCGGTCTGCCTTGGAATCATCCCCTAAACCCATGTAGGACTGCCAAAAGGCCTCTTCCTTGGCCGTATGTAATTGGGAATATTCTCGGTTTAAGCGGTCAATAATGGGCTGATAAATTGGGCTGTGGGGCATAGGAAATCCGCTTCTAGGGGGCTCAGGAACGTAACTCAAGGCCCTATAGGGACCTACCGGCCAATCCGGCAGCACCCTTCAGGCCCCAAAAACCACAATATCCGGACCTTGAGTGGACATTTGGAACTGTCCTACGGGCCATATCACAGTACATTAGAGGAGTTGATCGTTTTGAATTCCCATGCTCACTGGAACCTGAGGGGCTTGGGAATGCGAAGTCTCACGTGGCAGCAGTGCCATATCCCCGCTATTCCCGTACTCGGATAACGAACTCATGAATAAGAAACGTGGATTCACGCTCGTCGAACTGCTCGTCGTCATCGGCATCATCGCCGTACTTCTGGGCATCCTTCTCCCGGCCTTGTCTGGTGCCAGAGCTTCAGCGCGACTGGTAGAAGATCAGAAACGCGGCCAGTCGCTTCACCAAGGTATGACCACTTGGGCTGCACAGAACCAAGGTGAAATGCCCATGCCTTCCCATGTGGACCGCATGCCTATTATGCAGGGCGGCACGCCAATTAACATCATGGATCGTGGCGAGCCTGGATGGCGACTGAACACCACTGACAATCTCCATGCACTGCTCATCATGGACCGGCAATACGAGTCTCGAACCACAGTGTTGTCATCAGACGTTAACCCCAACGTCTCGACCCACACATACAACTACGACAACTACTCACCCTATGGAACCGCAGGCGGTGGTGCCGACGATAACCTCGCGGACTCAGTTGAAGGCGAAGACGGCGACACCCACTGGGATCACACCTTCGCATGTGATCTCCAAAACGACGCCCATGTCTCATGGGCTTCAACAGCGCTCTTTGGCGACCGTGTCAAGCCGAGTGTTGCTTACTGGGCCATGAGTGGACGACCAGACGTCTGCGTTCTCTCCACCAGAGGACCTCAGATGGGACAGCAGGTCCCAGAGTCTCTGACCTACGAGCAGTACATCCCCAAAGAACGATGGAAGGGCGTCTGCGTCTTTAATGACGCCAGCACCTCTGTCGAAGACAGCATGTATCCCAAGCGACAGCTGTACTCCAACAAGTATGGCCAATGCCTGGATAACCTGTTCACGTTTGACTGCCCCGAAGGCTCGCCCACGTGCAACGCCTACAAGGGCGACTGCTTGAACCTGGTCGTTACCCAGATCCAAGACGTCAATCCTTGGCAGAATGATCCGACCTACTCAGCATCTTGGGATGACGAATGATCAACTGACACCAAGCCGGCTCTCCTCATAAGGGAGCCGGTTTTTTTATTACACAAGAACAGCACCCCCCTGTGTGAGCCAAACTCCAATTGAGGAGAGAGACCAAATGAAAACCACCACCCTTGGATTGATGGGCCTCGCAGCCGTCACCGCGATCAGTGCCGCTGCTTCTGCAGATTGCGGTCGCACCGTCATGTTCGAGCAGTTCACCGCTTCATGGTGCGGGCCTTGCCAGAATGTTGGCTATGCACTCGGTGATTTGACTGACAACTTCCCGAACCAAATGCAATCGATTCAAATGCACATCTGGGATAGCAGCTATGGATTTGATGAACCATGGTGCGAATCCCGAGCAACCTACTACGGCGTGACCGGCATCCCAACAGTTATCGTTGACGGCGTTATCAAACGCGTAGGAACATCCGGCCAGTCGGCCGATTACAACGCCTACCTGGGTTACCTCAACTCACAGATGAACGTGGCGACCGATACCTGTATCGAGTTAACTGGTGAGCCAGTAGGTGGCAACAACTACAAGGTGACCATGGATATCAGTGTCGATGCTGGCGCTCCAAGTCGATCCATGGTGATCCGACTCGGCTATTCACTGGACGCAGAATGCGGCTACCCCCAGTCGGGTATCTACTACTACGACACTCACTTTGATCACTTGTCAGAGCCGACCATCACCCTGGCTGGCGGCCAGAGCACTCAGTTGGAGCACACCTTCGTGCTCAACAGCACTGCTGCAGCCAATACCGATGAGGTCACGTTCTACTGCTTCGCCCAGGAGCCAGGCTCCAATGGCAGCAGCATGAACCTCGAAATCTACAACATGGGGTTCTTGGATTACACCATCCGTCCTCCGAAGACATTCGTGATTGACCAAAGTGGCAACGGCGACTACACGGTCATCCAGGACGCTTTGGATGACGCCATCAATGGCGACACCCTCATGGTTGCGCCCGGCACCTATTTCGAGGCCCTCAATTTCGGTGGCGCCTCTTGCCATCTCCATAGCACTGATGGGCCTGAGTCCACCATCATCGACGCCGGCGCCACTGACACCGCTGTCGAAATGATGAACGGAGAAAGTCCCAGCATGGTGGGCTTCACGATCACAAATGGACTGGCCTCCTCAGGCTCTGCATTCCGAATCAACGGAAATCCAACAATTACGAACTGCATTGTCAGAGACAATGTTGCTACCGGAAGCTACGTGGTCCTGAGTGTCGGATGGCCGACAATCTCGGACACAGTCTTCTGCAACAACGACCCCAACAACATCGGCATCACCTGGACCAATGGTGGTGGCAACTCGTTCGAAGATAACTGTGGCGACGAGCCTTGCCCAGGTGATGTGGATGGCGACGGTACCGTTGGCGTCAACGACATCCTGGTAGTCATCGGTGCCTGGGGCACTCCTGATGGCGATGCCACTGGCGACGGAGTAACCGATGTCAATGACATCCTTGAGGTGATCAGCCTCTTCGGCAGCAGCTGCTGATAGAGCAGTTTTTACACCTGTCTTGAACCCAGCGACCCGGCCTCGGCCGGGTCGCTGTCTTTCAGCATGTTCGCTGGTCGCTACCATCTGGGCATGATGACTACAGCAATTCTCGTGACGGCGGCCCTGGCATCAATCATGACACTCACGAGCCCCCCGTCCTCGGCAACGCCTCCAGCTCCGGCTGATGCACGCTGGCTCACCTATCCCGGGGACCCCAATCAAGAACCAGGCCAAGGCCGACGAATCGTATTCGTAGCTGGCGATGAGGAATACCGTTCCGAGGAAGCGCTTCCAATGCTGGCGCGCCTGATGAACCAGCATGGCTTCGAGTGCATCGTGCTCTTCAGCCAGGACGACGAATCCGGCGAGGTCGATCCGGAAACCCTGGACCACATCCCGGGGCTACACCTCATTGATGACGCCGATGTGCTTGTGTTGTTTCTCAGGTTCAGGGAATTGCCTGACGAAGACATGGCTCACATCGTGAAGCATGTTCAAGCCGGCAAACCTGTCACCGGATTCCGAACAGCCACCCACGCCTTCTTCTATCGTGAAAATCCTGAGAGCCCCCACGCAAGGTGGACCTGGAATGCGGAAGATCCGCCAGGTGGTTTCGGTGGCGAGATCATGGGCGAGACCTGGGTCTCTCATCATGGCCATCATGGCAGCCAGGCCACACGCGGTGTCATCGAGTCCGACAATGCAAGCCACCCTGTCTTGCGAGGTGTGGACGACGTCTTCGGGCCAACCGATGTCTATGGCATCCGTTCACTGCCAGATGATTCGACCATCCTCCTGAGAGGGGCTGTCCTGAAAGGCATGAGTCCAGGAGACAAACCTGTCGAGGGTAAACAGAACGATCCCATGATTCCTCTGGCCTGGGTTCGGGAACGCACTATGCCGGATGGAAGCACCCAACGCATCTTTGCAACCACCATGGGGACTGCCGAGGATTGGTCCAGCGAAGATCTACGCCGCATCTACGCCAACGCGACGCTCTGGCAACTGGAGGACGAAGAGATGATTCCCCCAGGGGGCCTGGATGCACCATTGGTCGGCCCCTGGGAACCCACGCCCTTTGGTTTCGGAAGCCACAAGCGTGGCTATAAGCCAGCCGACTATCGAGATGGCTCCCCCTGGGCCAAGACCTCAGGCGAGAACCCGAATAAGCCAGCAGACACCCCTGAGTAGCGTTCAAGCCCGCCACTGGTGATTTCCAGCGACTGACCCTTGAGTCACGAACCACATACTGCAATCCTGGGGGAAAGGGAGAACCCATGGGCTGCTTCATTCCCGCCATCCTCATCATCTTCACTCTCGTTGTATCGAGTGTAGCCGCTCTGGCAGATATGCTCCGTGTCCCCGAGGACTATCCAACCATCCAGGCTGCCTCTGATGCTTCCAATTTCGGTGACGTGATTGACCTGGGGCCCGGAACTTGGAACCAACAAGTTTGGGGCCTCTCCGGTGTCACGTTGCGAGGCCGTGACGGCGCAGCGGCCACGATCATCGATGGCACTGGCCTGGAGTGGAGCCCGGTGGTGTGTTACGGATCTCCTTGTGTGATCGAAGATCTCACGTTCCGTCACGGCGTAGGTTCCAACATCTTCGGCATTATTCGAGGCGGTGCCATCTACACCGAGTTCGTGCAACTCACTGTGAACCGCTGCCGATTCGAGGACAACAGCGTATCGGTCGGGAAATTCTCAGACGCCATCGGCGGCGCCATCTGCAGCTACTACGGTTCCCTGGAAGTGAGCAACTGTGATTTCGTTGACAACGCCGCCAACTCGGGCGGCGGGATCTACTCAACCTACGCCAGTTCGGCACTCATTCGCAACTGTACCTTCCAAGGGCACATGGGCTGGGAAGGCGGTGCCGTACATCTCCATATGACGCCGTTCACAATTGAGCAATGCCTCTTCATAGATAACGTGGTTGGCTGGCAAGGTGGCGGCATCTGCGTTGATGCAATGGATGCTGATGGCATGGGCCTTCAAGGCCAAGTCATCAACTCGACCTTCCGCCGCAACAAGGGTTCGGACTACGGCTATGGCCAGGGTGGCGGCATCAACGTGCTCGGACACCAAGACGTCGAGATCGAAGGATGCCACTTCCAGGACAACTATGCGTATACAGGCGGTGGCATTTACGGCGGCTACCTCGCTGGTGCCCCAGGCCCGATTCCAGTCAGCGGAACAAGTTTCTGCGGCAACTTCTTCCATGACTATTCCTATAAAGGCATTGAAGATATTGGTGGCAACACCTTCGAGCAATCCTGCTGGTGCTCTGCTGATATCGATCTTGATGGCGTCGTCGGCGTGAACGATCTATTGACCATGTTGGCGGTTTGGGGCGACTATTACTACCCCGACTATGACACCAACAATGACGGGCTCTTCGATGTCAACGATCTGCTCACCCTCATTGAAGCCTGGGATCGTGAGTGCGATGACAATTCATAATTCATTGATATCTCAACCTTGGACTGATCCGCTTTCCTCGGATCAACGGCAGCCACATGACAAATTCACAGTAGAACCATACTGACAGGTTCAACGACACTGCCTGCCAGACTGGAGGACGTGGCCTATGTATGGCCTCTTCCCAGGACTCCTCTTCACGATCGCTGCCTTCGCCATACCTGCACATGCAGAGTGTGTCGGTGATGTCGATGCCGACAACATCGTTGGCGCAAACGATATTCTGGCAACACTGTCCGCATGGGGCCCCTGCCAGCCCCCCTGCCCCTGTGACCTTGATGGGTCGGGCACTGTGGATGTCATTGATGTACTCACGATCATCGATGCCTGGGGCGACTGTGATACGACTCCGCCAGAGGTGTTCTTCGAGCTTGATCTCGAGCATCGCGAACCTGGCCTCTACGACGAAGACATGCTCGATGAGGACTGGAATGAACCCACCTGGTCTCAGGGCGTGGACGACGGGCGTGTGAGCATCGTGGAAACCGACGGGGGTGAGAACCGGGCCTTGGCCGTTCTCTACCCGGAAGGCGAGTACGGGACTTCAGCGACTGGGGCCCAGTGGAAGTTGTTGTTCGAGGACTCCTATGACTGTGTTCGTCTTTCCTATCGCCTGCAGTTCATCTCACCATTTGATTTCGTCAAGGGCGGCAAACTGCCTGGTCTGATTGGCGGAGAAGGCAATACGGGCGGCGGTATTCCGGACGGCACCGATGGCTGGAGTGCGAGGATGATGTGGCGCACGGACGGCGACATTGTGCAGTACGTCTATCACCCGGATCAGCCAGAGACGTATGGCGAGGACATGCCTTGGGAATTGGACGGCCAACAGCTTCAGTTCATCCCTGGCCAATGGCATGAGGTCGTCCATGAAATCCAGATGAACACACCGGGGCTCAATGACGGCAGCATCACATGCTGGCTGGACGGCGAGCTTGTCCTGGAACGAGCCGACATGCGGTTCCGTGATGTCGATGATTTCGCCATCGACGGGATGTACTTCAGCACCTTCTTTGGGGGCGGCAGTTCCAGTTGGGCCACCACCAAGGACGAAACGATCCTGTTTGATGACTTCGTGATTGAGTCAGGCTGCGAGTGAACAATCGCTGGGCAAACCACCAGGAATATCCTGGCCACCATCAATTCCAAAGATGCTTGCCCGTAAAGACCT
>JAYZAT010000071.1:0-13013 GCA_036339555.1 Planctomycetota bacterium | reverse complement strand
GGTTGCAGGGGGGCGGAGCCCCCATGCAGTGCGAAACATGATGAAACAACAGGAGGTTCGGGTCATCCCAGTGGGTTTGAATCCCACCCTGTCCGCTTCACCGGGCCCGCGTTTTTCAGTTTGTTCCGGGGTCGATTCCGGCTCTGTAGACTGGAGCCTGAGAGTCCTGTGAATTTGGGTAATTTGGGGTATTGAATCTAAACCCTTTAGTAGCAAGTGACTATTGAAATAGAGGTCCGGGCTAGTAAACTCAACCGTCTGTCTCACAAGGTGTAGGGGGGATTTCTCTTGCCAGCTAGGTCTGCAATCACAGCTTGGATGATCTTGTCAGTTTGCGCTCTTGGCATGGCCGACACGATCACGGTCGGCCCCCCAGGTGAAGCCGACTATGAACACATCCAGGACGCCGTCAACCAGGCCCAGCCTGGTGATGAGATCGTTGTCTACCCAGGTACCTATACGGTGACGGATCCTGACCAGCGGCAGGTCGTAGACCTGCTGGGCAAGGCGATCACTTTGCGAAGTTGCGAGGGACCGGAAGCTACGATCATCGATGGCCAGTCCATGGCGCGTGGCATCGTGTGCGCCGGGGAAGCCACTTCCGACACGCTCGTGGAAGGCTTCAGCATCGTCAATGGTGTCGGTGTGTATGGTGATATTGATGGTGATGGCCATTGTGACCCCTGGGAAACCAGCGGTGGTGGCATGATCATTTATTACGGTGGGCCAACCGTTCAGGATTGTTGGTTCATCGACAACACCGTGAGTTTGTTTGGTGGCGGGGTCTATGCACGAAAGTCCTGGCCTACCTTCCAGGCGTGCGTGTTCCAGGACAACACAAGCGACTACAAGGGTGGTGCAATGTTCAATCGCGGCAGCGAAACGAACATTATCGACTGTATGTTCCAAGACAACCACGCGGTCTATACCGGCGGGGCCATCCAGAATCGCCATAGCGACATCATGGTCACAGGGTCCAGGTTCCAAGGCAATTCTGTCAATGTCGCAGGTGGGGCGATCTACAGCCAGTGGAATTCCAATGCTGTGATCTCAAGCAGCATCTTTTGCGGGAATACCGGCAATGATGGCGACATCGATCATGTGAATGGCCCTTGGGATGACAACGGTGACAACTGCTTCAGTGATTCGTGTGAGGATTCCGATGGCAACGGTTACCCCGATGGCTGTGACCCCTGTGCCGCGGACGCAACCGATACCGATGGTGACGGCTTGTGTGATGCCATCGATCCCTGTCCGGAATATCCAGGTGAGTGTTCTTCCCTGTTGGGTGGTGGCAACATCATTCATGTGGCGGTCGGGGAATCGATCCAGACGGCTATCAACCTGGCCCAGGATGGCGACACGATTCTGCTCGAGCATGGTGTCTTCTATGAGGCCATTGACCTGCTGGGCAAAGCAATCACCGTACGCAGTGGTCCGTCATGTGTCCCTGGTGAAGGGGCCACGATCGATGCTACCGGTCTGATGTCCTCGGTGGTGACTTGCAACTCGGGTGAGGGTCGCGAGACACGCCTCATCGGACTGACTTTGACCGGGGGCGCTGCACACAATGGCGGCGGAGTCCTGTGTTGGTTCACCAGTCCAACTATTGAGGACTGTCGAGTGATCGGAAACCTGGCCTTTGACGATGGTGGTGGCATCCTGGTCGGTTCCGGCCATGCGGCCATTCGACGCTGCACTTTCAGCGACAACACGTCATTGGAAGAGGGCGGTGGTTTATTCATTGAGTTTTCGGATGCCTTCGTTGAGGATTGTCATTTTGAGAACAACCAGGCCGGCACGCACGGCGGGGGACTCTGTGCTGCTCATGATGGCGAGCTCACAATCACGGGATGTCATTTCCAGAGCAACAACGCGGATGCAGCTGGAGGTGGCATCGCCACCATCAACTGCATCCCAACCATCACCAACTGTGCATTTCATGAGAATACGTCCTACTACCACGGTGGCGGCTATTACAACCATGGTGGTCCCAGCAGCGTGTCCGATTGCCACTTCGAATCGAATACCAGTATCGAAGGTGCGGGATTAGGTTCGGAGGGTGGTATCGCCGACGTTTCAAGCAGCGTGTTCTGCAACAATCGTGATCCCGATGGTGATCTCCGCAACATCCACGGTGATTGGGAAGATCTTGGTGGCAACGTGTTCAACGACACGTGCTCAAATCCCGGATGTCCAACCGATATCAACAATGACGGTATGACGGATGTCAACGATATTTTGACCCTCATCGATCAATATGGACCGTGCCAGGATGACGAACCGTGCCCTGCCGATGTCAATCAAAATGGCGCTGTGGATTGTCCCGATGTTCTCATGGTGATCGATGCCTGGGGTCCGTGCGACGCTTGAGTGGTACGAGGTCGGTTTTCAGCACATTCAGCAAGCACACTGCCACGCATTTCAAGGAATGACCGGGCTCCAGGCTGGTTCCAGTGCTAGTCTTGGGTCATGGGTTCCCAGAGACTTGGTATAGGTATTTTGATGCTCGTGATGAGCACGCCGACACTGGTGGCTACACCGTGGCGGGCGGGGGAGCCCCTGCTTGGATTGGATGAAGATCAGGCCGAGCGGTTCGCATTCGGCCGCCATCAATTCACTCGAAAGTTCTCGGTGGCCGAGGGCCTTGGGCCCACCACGAACAACTCCTCTTGTGCCTTATGCCATTTTCAACCCGTCGGTGGATGGGGTGAACAGCGTGTTACCCGGTACGGTTACATGAATGCCAATGGACAGTTCGCACCCACCGATCCGCTCGGGGATACGCTCTGGCAACACGTTGTGGTTACTGGAGACGATGATTGCGCAGAGGTCATACCGCCAGAGGCCAATCACTCCGCGCTTCGGATCACCATGGGATCCACGGGGTATGGACTGATCGAAGCGATCCCCGACGAGGCCATTCTGGCAGTGCGGGATGCCCAGCCAATCGATATCCGGGGCATCGAACGATGGATCGATTCGATTGAAGATGGTCCGGATGATCCGCCACGACTCGGGAAGTTTGGCTGGAAGGCGCAACAGGCCACCGTGCTCGCGTTCTCGGCAGAAGCTGCCTCCGCCGAAATGGGTATCACGACCTGGCTTGTTCAAGAAGAGCCGCCTCCCAATGGAAACCTCGACTTGCTGGAAGCCTGCGATGAGGTGGCCGATCCAGAGACCGGTGTTGACGTGGAGGGATTCGATTACCTCGAAGCCATCACGGACTTCCAGCGCTTGATGGCGGCTCCGCCGCGAACACCACCTTCCGGGATGAGCGGCGAATTGATCATGGAAGAGATCGGCTGCACCCAATGCCACGTACCGACCTATACAACTTCCGATCATGACACCCTGGAAGATGTTCTGCGTAACCAGACCATTCATCCCTACACGGATTTTCTAGTCCATGACATGGGCCAGGCGGGCGATGGCATCCAGGATGGCCCCGTCGAGGAATGGTGGATGAAGACGCCACCGCTCTGGGGTCTGTCTGTCCAGTTGGTGTCTTGGCACGATGGCCGCTGCGCCCAGGTGGACACCGCCGATCGCATTCGGTGCGCGATCGTCGAACATGATGCGCCGGGATCACAAGCATCGACATCTGCGCTTGCCTTTGCGAACTTGTCGTTGGAAGACCAGGATCAGGTCGTGAATTTTCTGATGTCACTCGGGAGGCGTGCCTTCGATGTCAATCGTGATGGTGCCGTTCGGCGACATGATGTGCTAGTCCCTGGAATTGGTCTGCTGGACTGTCTTGGATCATCCCCATCACCGGATGAGCCCTGCTCCGTTCATGATCATGACGGGGATGGCCTTGTCGATGTTCATGAACTCGACGTGTTGCCATTGGCCTGGGATGACATCGTGACCGACTGCAATGGCAATGGGCAATGGGATATTCGCGACATCGCATTGGACTTCAGCGAGGACCTTGATGGCAACGGTATTCCGGATGAGTGTGTCACCTGCTTCGGTGATCTTGATATTGATGGCGAGGTGGGTGTCAACGATATCCTGCTCGCGATCTCGATCGAGTGGGGGTGCACCGACTCATGTCTGGGAGACCTGGATGGCTCCGGAGAGGTCGATGCTACCGACCTCCTGATCATGATCGCCTTGTGGGGTCCGTGCGGCGGTTGATTTGCCTGCTACGCTGCGCACATGGCGGACCGTCGTTTCGATCCTCGACCAGGAATCATCATCCTGCTGATCGCCCTCATCGTGGGTGGAGGCATCTGGTGGTGGGCGGAAAACCGCCATCGGTTTTATCCCAAGCGGTGGGGCGAGGTCGTTCCCGGTTCGATCTACCGCAGTGGGCAATTGCATCGTGAGCTGGTCGAACAGACGCTGCGTGACCATGGTGTCGATGTGGTGGTGTGCTTGCGTCCACATGAAGCGGATCATCCCGATCATCTTGCCGAACGGGAAGCTGTCAAGGCACTGGGTATTGACATGACGGAACTGGATCTCGTGGGTGACGGTACCGGTGATCTCGACCACTATGTGACGGCCGTGAAGACGATGCATGAGACGACCTTGGATGGTCGGCAGGTCCTTGTTCATTGCGCTGCGGGTGCCTACCGAACCGGTGTGGCGGTGGCGTACTATCGACTCCTGGTTCAAGGTGCCGATCCGGCCGTTATCCCCGAGGAACTCAGGGCGTACGGCTGGCGAGACAAGTCAGATGATCGGTTGATGCCCTACCTCGATGAGAACATGGAGGAGATGGCCAGGCGGCTTCAAGACATTGGGGTCATCGAGGTGGTTCCAGACCCTTTGCCAAGGATCCCCGGGCCCTGAAGGCAGTCGTTATCCTGAACACCCGCCGGGAGACGAACACATGAGTACGCCAGATGCAGATGCCGCTGCCTTTGAGTCGCACATCGACTCGGTGAGCGACGCGTTGACAGCCTCCATACTCGAGGATGCCCGGCTTCGACATCTCTTCATGCCATTCCTCCCAGATGAGGGAACGGTGCTTTGGATCCTGGAGCGACTTCAAGAAGTTCTCTTTCCTGGGTTCTATGGTCCTCGGGAATTGTCAGAGCAGGAAGTCAGGACGCATGTCGGGGCCTTGTTATTGGAAATTGCGGGAGATCTTCAAGCCCAGGTCGCAGGTGCCTTGAGATATGCAGATGCCGCCGAGCACGGTGGTACCTCTCGGCCCGAGCAGCCGAACATGCATGACCAGGCCCAGGCCATCGTTCAGGAATTCACCGCTTCCCTGCCCGAGATTCGGCGACTGTTGAGCTTAGATGTCCAGGCTGCCTATGACGGCGATCCAGCCGCGACTCATACCGATGAAGCCGTGCTGTGTTACCCCGGTGTCCTGGCGATCACCATTCATCGCATTGCGTATCGACTTCGACAACTGGCCGTCCCCCTAATCCCACGCATTCTTCATGAGTATGCCCATTCCAAGACAGGGATCGATATCCATCCAGGTGCTGAAATTGGGGAGTCCTTCTTTGTCGATCATGGCACTGGCGTTGTGATTGGAGAGACGACCAAGATCGGCGCGAACTGCAAGATCTATCAAGGGGTCACGCTGGGTGCGAAGAGTTTTCCAGTTGATGAGACGGGGCGTTTACGACGCGGTGTCAAGCGCCATCCGACTCTGGAAGACAACGTCACCGTGTATGCCGGGGCAACGATACTCGGGGGCGATACGAAGATTGGGCACGGTACGACGGTGAATGGCGGTGTCTTCCTGACTCAATCCGTACCACCAAATCACGTGGTTCGAGGCCCCAAGGCCAAGATGCGTCTGCTTGACCGAAGTGAGTGGGATATCTGATCCCTACAGCCCTTGACCTGGCAGCTACACTAGTGGTTTCGTACTCCCAGAAGGATGCTTGGCCATGACGACTTCGTCTTCAGACCCATTCGGTGCGTATCGCGAACTCGAAACCCCGCTCGGGAAGCGGCGGATGGCCTCCCTGGAAGCGTTGGAGTCCCAGTCACCTGGCTTGGCCCGCATGCCGTACAGCATTCGGATCCTGTTGGAATCATGCCTACGCACTTGCACGGGAGGCGTGGTGACGCCGGATGATGTTCGTAAGCTGATGGGCTATGACGCACGCAAAGTGGCCGATGTAGAAATTCCATTCAACCCTGGACGTGTAGTTCTCCAGGATTTCACCGGTGTACCGGCCATGGTAGATCTCGCGGCCATGCGCTCCGCGATCGTGGACATGACCGGATCGGATGCATCAGCCGCGAAGGTCAACCCGTTGGTGGCCTGTGATCTCGTGATTGATCACTCGGTCCAGGTAGATGCTTTCAATTCAGGTGTTGCCCTGTCGATCAATGCGGAGAAGGAATTCGAGCGCAATCAGGAACGTTACACCTTTCTCAAGTGGGGGCAGTCAGCCTTTCAGAATTTCCGAGTCGTACCGCCCGCGACTGGCATTGTTCATCAGGTGAATCTGGAATACCTCGCGAAGGTCTGTTGGGATGATGGCACATGGCTCTATCCCGACAGTTTGGTTGGGACCGATTCCCATACGACCATGATCAATGGCTTGGGCGTTCTTGGTTGGGGTGTTGGGGGTATCGAGGCCGAGGCCTGCATGCTTGGCCAGCCGATTTTCATGCTGCTTCCCGAGGTGGTCGGGTTCAAGATGACCGGTTCCCTGGCTGAGGGTTGTACGGCAACGGATCTTGTGCTGCGCGTAACCCAGATGCTGCGTGAGCATGGAGTGGTGGGCAAGTTCGTGGAGTTCTTTGGACCTGGTTTGGCCAGCATGCCGTTGGCTAACCGCGCCACCATTGCCAATATGGCGCCCGAGTATGGCGCGACCATGGGCTATTTCCCGGTTGATGAACGCACGATTGAGTACATGCAGCTCACTGGTCGAGATGATGCTCTGGTTCAAACCGTTGAACAATATTTCCGTGCCCAGAACTTGTGGCATGATCCGAATTGCGAAATCGACTACACAGCTGTTGTGGAACTGGATCTCTCGGAGGTATCGCCGGCCCTCGCTGGACCTCGAAGGCCGCAGGACCGCATCGATCTCCGAGATATGAAAAGCCAATGGCAAACGGATCTCTCCGGAACCTTTGGTCGAGGAAGTGGGGGATCAGGCGGGACGTCTTCGGATGGTGGTACCGCGGTTGCCGTCGCACCGGCGACTGTGACGGCTGAAGATCAGACCTTTGAACTGCAGGACGGCAGCGTCGTCATCGCGGCGATTACGTCCTGTACGAATACCAGTAATCCAGACGTGATGGTTGGTGCGGGCCTCGTTGCCCGCAAAGCGGCCGCTCTGGGACTGACACGCCAGCCTTGGGTCAAGACTTCCCTCGCACCCGGCTCAAAGGTCGTGACCGAGTACTTGGAACGATCGAACCTGATGCCAGATCTCCAGGCCATTGGGTTCTATCTGGTGGGCTACGGTTGCACGACCTGCATCGGCAACTCCGGTCCGCTCCCAGATCCGATCCACGAGGCCATCAATGAACATGATCTGGTAGCGGCAGCGGTGCTTAGTGGCAATCGAAACTTTGAGGGTCGGATTAGTCCCGATGTCCGGGCCAACTATCTGGCCTCTCCACCCTTGGTGGTGGCCTATGCATTGGCCGGTCGCATTGACATTGATTTCCATTCTGAGCCGCTGGGCACTTCCAAGGATGGTAAGCCGGTCTACCTCTCAGATATCTGGCCAAGCCAACAGGAAATCGATGACATCGTTTCGCAATCGGTCTCCCGCAAGGAATTCATCGAGCAGTACAGCAATGTCTTCGAGGGCTCCACGGATTGGAGAGAGATTCCTACCAGTGGCGGTGAGCTCTTCGAGTGGTCGGACGAGAGTACCTATATCCACAAGCCACCCTTCTTCGAGGGTATGGGTATGGATCTCCCGGGTATTCCACCGGTGACTGCAGCCCGCGTCCTGTGCAAGCTGGGTGATTCGGTGACCACGGATCACATCTCTCCGGCTGGTTCAATCGGGGTCGATTCACCGGCTGGCCAGTGGCTCCAGGCGCATGATGTCCCCGTCAGCATGTTCAACAGTTTTGGTTCCCGTCGAGGCAACGATCTGATCATGGTTCGTGGCACCTTCGGCAACGTCCGTGTCCGTAACCAATTGGCCCCCGGGACCGAGGGAGGCTGGACGATGGACTTCACGGATGGTGAGGTCAAGTCGATCTACGAAGCGAGTCGTTCCTACCTGGAGGCGGGCATCCCGCTGGTCGTACTCGCGGGCAAGGACTACGGCATGGGCTCATCCCGTGACTGGGCTGCCAAGGGAACCTATCTGTTGGGTGTTCGAGCTGTCATCGCGGAATCCTATGAACGCATTCATCGTTCGAACCTGATCGGAATGGGCGTTGTTCCGCTGCAATTCAAGGATGGCGACTCAGCAGAGTCCCTCGGGTTGACCGGCTCGGAGTCCTTTGACATCCCGGTCAACGACAACCTGGAGCCGAAGCAGGAATTGGACGTGACGGCCCATGGTGATGCCGGGGATATCACGTTTACGGTGATGGTCCGAGCGGACACCCCAGTAGAAATTGACTACCTCCGCAACGGCGGCATCTTGCACACGGTGCTACGCCGTATGGCCGCGGAGTAAAGGGCAGGCAGAAAAGTAAAAACCCCCCACGGACAGGAGGCCGTGGAGGGCTGTTTCCTTGGACCCTCGGACGGCGTGGTCCGGGGGTGTCGGGGGGAAGTTGTCTTGCGTGACCAGTTAGGCCAGGATGGCTTCGAATTCGCCGGATGGTGACATATCAGTCCACTCCGACTCGATCGAATACTCCGGCTCGATGGAGGTTTCTTCGATCATCCTGTGTAGTTGTTCGCGTACACGCTTCTTGCTACACAGGGCTTCGTCATGCAGTTGCTGGTCAATCATGATGCGATCACGTTCAGTTCCCATGGCTGTACATCCGTTGTGTCAGTCGACGCAGGCCGTGGGTGGCCCACTTGTCGATAAGTTCTTCGGAGACCCCCATCCGTGTGGATGCCTCTTGGATTGGTACTTGCTGGCCAACCAGCAGGACCAATGCCTGGCGGAGATCACCCGGTAGTTGTCTCATTTCGCGTTCCATCTTACGAAGCAGTCGGGTCGCTACGGGCGACTTCCGTCTGGCAGTATCAGGTTCCTTTCCTGGTTTCCAATCCCCCTGGAGATTCAAGCGGCTCAATGCTTCAGCAATACGCCGAAGCGGTCGGTAGCGTTCACGTACCAGTGCTTCGGCGACTTGAAATAGGTGATTTCGATCCGGTATGACCGGACCAAGTGTGTCACCCGTTACCAGTTCATTGAATGTCTGTCGACAGAGTTGCTCGGTTTCCCGCGGGGTGGTGAACCTTCGCAGGTGACAATACAACTCTTCGTAGTGCCGTTCGAACAGGTCGAGTATCTGTCCTGTTGAGGTGGTTTGTGGCACGATCTACCCTTTCCAAGATCCCGATGAACCGCGTTCCCGTCGCGGTGAATTCCATCACCCTTGTCGATGGGACAACCCTCCTAGGTGGGACTCCTTTCAACGTGTGTCGAGTCTTCAAGACTTTTTTTGAGAAAGCCCCATGGGCCTGAAAAAGCCGCTGGGGGGGCGAGATTCTCGATCTAAGGAACGATCCAGGACCCCGTGGGGGCCGTAGAAGGCTGGTCGGGGGGCTTTTCAGCCGTGTTTGGCTGATGGCAGCCTGGAAACCGGGTTCGGAGGCTCATTTCATGGCTTCGAAGAATATTGTCATCGGATGGCTGAAAGCCTGCTCCGCCCACCATCGGCGGCGGCTGGCCCTACGCCTGGGGCTGGGTGATCCAGGGGACAAGACAACCCGGGGCCGATCATTAGATGCCCTGGCAGCCGGGCTCCTGGCCGAATGCGCTGGGGACCTCAAGATGAGGCCCGATGAGTTGGCAACCATCGTGGGAGACCCCCGCAGGGTCGGACGCGAGGCTGTCCTTGAACTGGCTTTGGTGGGATTGGATTCAAGCAGCCGGGGCTAGCCGATCAACGGCCCCTGGGGTGGGTGATGACCGCGATGCGGGATTCGCCCAGTCTCAAACCAAAGACCGTCCAGGCATTGGATCCTTCACCTTGTAACTGGCTCCGCACCTTGTCCACTTCGGTGATGGCACGACCCCGGGTTCGGATCTCGACTGGTCCGGCATCATGTGTTCGCAGCCACGCCTTGATCTTGTCCAATCGCCAGGGCATGTGTTCGACAACCTGATAGGGAATGAGCCAGGGAGTCCTGGCGGCCTGGGATCCGATCAGGAGCCCCAGGCCAGCGGCCGGTTCAAAGAGATTCCATTCACGACACACCGGCCCCAGCAATTCCGCTCGTTCGAGGGCTGGGTCTGGGATATGCAGCCAGTGGTCCGTCCAAGACGTGGTTTCAAGTGGTGGGGGGTCCGGCTGATCGCCAGAGATCGTCAAACTCTCGGTGGAACTACATCGAGTTGCTCGACGGGCCGCTTGGGCGAAGCACCCTGTCCATAGGATCGCTTGGGAAAGGGCCCCCTCCAGGCTGATGAATTCAACCTCACTGTGGTGGTCGCGGAAGGACAGGTTCTCCTGGTCGATGCCTGGCCCCATCTTGATGATGGCATCCGGGTGGGACTCAAGCAGAACCTGGAGGTCCGAACCACGCGGTGTCCAAGATTCTGGATCGTGCCGCCGTTCTCCTCGGCTGACATCGCGACGAGTTGGGTCGATGTGAATTGGGCCACTGGGAACCTCGGCGTCCAAGACATCAACGCACCGTGTTGGGCATTTGGCATTGATACCGGTCATCCAGGTTTTCAAGGGGTCAAGATCAAATCCAATCACGTTTAGATGAGCCGCAAATGCCATCGCGTCTCCACCAATTCCACAGCACAGGTCTGACAGGCGGTCAACCCCAGCAGACACCACTCGATTCGCCTTGTAATCCGCAATCACTGAACCGGTGGCTTGTTCCAAGCCGATCCGATCGGCAACGATGGAATCGGCATGATGAATCTTGCCAACCGCGCGACGCCGAGCCTCAGTGAGTTCCATGGCTGCGGCAACTTGTTCCAGGGTCCACGTTCGTCGAAGCCTGGCCATAGCAGCGGTGTTGCCAACCTCACATTGGGAGGCGGCATCCAACAAGTCGGTGCCCTGGGGACTGACGATGAACTGCCATGCCCTCAGGGATTCCTGGCCAACATGTTCAGGGCTCGAAGCGGTCATTGCAGGAAGACGATAGCCGCGAGATCTCCGGCTTGAGAGGAGTCCGGTTGAATAGAACCCAACCGCTCCTGTCTTCGGGCTGTAGGGGGCGATCTGTCGGTGGGGCGGCTATTCCGCGTGGCCATGCCAGTACGTGAGAAGTCTGTGATCGACACCATTGCGATGGCAGCATGCCTGGATGGGACGATCGAGACGATTGCTGATGTGTCGAGCGGGGCCCAGGCCCCTGGATGTCCAGCTGGATCGTTGGGTGGGTTTGTCTCATCCACCCGTCGAGCAAGGCCTGGTTCGCCTGCTCCAGGAAAGACCAAGGGTCGAGTATTGCCCTCGGTGCGGACAGGGTGTGGGCCGAGGGGAATTGACATCAATGGGATGCGGAGCATGCCGTGGCAGCCGAGCCATCCTGGATGGTGTTATTCGAGTCGGGGCATTTCGAGGGGAGTTGGCCAGCCTGATTCGGGGGCTGAAGTATGGGGGTCGCTGGGAATTGGCAGGTCCCCTGGGACGCCTCCTGGCCGGTCGGCTCAGGGAACGATTCCATGTCCTCGGTATTCCACTGGAGTGTCCTGGAGATTGGCGGGTCATACCCATGCCGATGCCCAGGTGGCGTCGTCGGTATCGGGGCCTGGACCATGCCCAACTCCTGGCGGAAGCCGTGGCTCATCACCTTGGCATGCCCATTATTCGGCCCCTTCGCAAGCGTGGCGGGGTTCCCCAGGCGACCCTTTCTCGATCCCTCCGAGGGCGGAGCCCCAGGGCGGACTACCGGGTCGTGAGGCAAGGTGTCCGTGGATTTGGGGGAAGAATGCCGAACCTGGGAGGTTTGAATGTCATATTGGTGGATGACGTCTTGACCACGGGTCGCTCGATGTGTGCCGCGGGCTCACTTCTGAGACGACTCTGCCCAGCCCGAATCATGGCTGTGGCCCTGGCCGTTACGGAACAACGAGAACAGCCTGAAGGGGCCTTATTGGGCCGAGGATCCTATTCCTAGTGGCCGGTGAGGTTGACAGGAACGCCCCTGACGGTACACTGGCGGGCTTGCCGTCTCGCTCGACGATCGGTCGGCGGTCGGTATTGCCTGGCCCACTCCAGGATCGTTCTGATCCAGGGAGAGGGCCGGAATTGTCTTGAGCTCTTTGAAAAGTGAACAGTTGGATGACAAGCCGCGAGGATGTGACTTGCTTACGTTGGTGTTTCACAACATTGACGTAACAGGTTGAAACCCACGGATACTCGGATTCACAGCCGAGTGTCCTCGGACATCCTTGTGATGCAAGAGTCAATTTGACACCCGTCAGTCGCCCACGATTGGCGGGTTTGTAGTGATGTCTGAAACCAACGGTGAACTGGCCGTTCACCGTCGCAGGAACCAACTTCGGTTGGGGATTGTGGAAATGACCGCTTCCTGGTCCGTTAAGTCTTTCGAGACGAGGCCGGCTAGGGAGCGCCAGAGGTCAACTTCGTTAATCGAAGGTATCGTCACCTTTCGGGGTGGCGTTATTCATTCAATTGAAGAGTTTGATCCTGGCTCAGATTGAACGCTGGCGGCATGGCTAAAACATGCAAGTCGAACGATGAAAGCCCCTTCGGGGGTGCATGAAGTGGCGAAAGGGCTAGGAATACATTCCTACGTACCTTGAGGTCGAGGATAGCCCCGGGAAACTGGGAGTAATACTCGATGATGTCTTCGGACCAAAGCCTTCGGGCGCCTTTAGAGCGGGGAATGTCCTATCAGGTTGTTGGTGAGGTAACGGCTCACCAAGCCTAAGACGGGTAGCGGGTGTGAGAGCATGACCCGCAGCATCGGGACTGAGACACTGCCCGGACTC
>JAYZAT010000070.1:0-6553 GCA_036339555.1 Planctomycetota bacterium | reverse complement strand
GAGTTGATTGCCCCAGATCCTGATAGCGATGCACCGGCAGAAAACCGGCCAGCGATCTTCAGCACACTCGGATCGCCACAAATGATTGGTTGGTTTGCGAAATGTGACAACCTGGATGCAGCACAGCAGGCTACAGAGTCGGCAGGTGTTCAACTCGGATCAATTCAACCCGGTGCCCGCACTCTGCCGGATGGCCGATCGCTCCGCTGGCAGCTCACAGATCCGATGGTCATGGTCTACGACGGCATCTTCCCAATGCTGATTGACTGGGGGGATTCACCGCATCCGGCGGCTTCCGCTCCAGTGGGGTGTCGTTTGCTTGAACTTCACCTGGAACATCCAAAAGCGGAGGCTGTGACCACGCTCCTGGCTGCCATTGGGATTTCCCTCGAGGTTCAAACAGGATCTGTTCCGTGCATTTCCGCAGTCATTGATACGCCTGTGGGCACTCTTCAGCTTCCGTGAATCTCGCTCTAAAAACCTGGTGTGGCAACCGTCAGTTCGCCACTGGTAACCACGGCTCCCTTGACCACCATCTTGGGTTGAGCGTTGTAATCCTGTCGCCAGTACACGTCATAGTTTCCCGGTGTCAGGAGCAACGGCGTGGATTTGCTGGCGGCCCAGTCCACCCGGTCCGCCACATCGCGGCCTGCTGGTACAGCACCCCACCAGCCGTTGTGGCCGAGATCCGGTACTGAGTCGGGGACGTCCAGTCGGATACCACTCCGAGCAGTGACCGTGGCAGCGGACGCAGGGACGACGACAACTTCAGTTGCCAGTCGGACAGGGGTGTCCTCGTGTTTGTAGTCCTGGACGCGATAGACGTCATAGTTTCCAGGTGGAAGCAAGATCGCGATGTTCTCATGGGCCCAGTCCAGGCGATCTTCAACTGTCATGCCAGTTGGTACAGCGCCCCACCAGCCTTCGTGACCAATTTTCGGAACCCATTCGGCAACGTCCATCCGAATACCAGTAGCAGCATCAACTTTGGCCAGGTTGCCTGAGCTGACAATGACGTCGGTAGCGAGTCGCAGAGGTTGATTCTCATGCTTGTAGTCCTGGACCCAGTAGACGTCATAGCGACCGGGCGGGATGACCAAGGCGGTGTTTTCGTGGGCCCAGTCAACGCGATCAGCTACTGGTTTGCCTACAGGAACAGCGCCCCACCAGCCTTCGTGTCCCAGTTTTGGAACCCAGTCTGCCTTGTCGAGACGAAGACCGCTGTCGATGTTGACAGTTGTTTCTTTGGTCGACTCGACAAGAACCTTGTTCGCAATACGCATGGGTTCGGATTCATGCTTGTAGTCCTGAACCCAGTACACGTCATAGAAGCCTGGTTGCAGCGCATGGGGTTCATTGCTTCGTGGCCAGTCCGCTTTACCTTCCAATGGTTTGCCTGTTGGAACAGCTCGCCAGCCACCGTTGTGTCCAAAGGCTGGCACCCAATCAGCAACATGAAGCCGGATGGAACCATCTTCGGCTGGTGGTTTACTACAGCCGTGGAAGCATGTGATCAAGATGATTCCCATGATTACAACAAGGATGCGGAAACTCATGGAAGGAGTTGTTGTTTGGGTCATCGTGGCCCCACTGGTCGAAGGTGATTTAATCAAACTGTGTACTCAACGTGATGTCTTGGGATATCAGGGATTGACTGATTCGATGAAGCTAGATGGAATTTTATAAAATGCAAGTTCCATCGAAGCGATCATGAGGATCAAAAATGTGATCAACGCGACGTTGATCACGAATGCAATGATGATGATCGGACGATGTCGAAGGAGGCCCAGAAAAAAGCCCAATATCGCAGAGATAGATGCAATCACTGCTATACCAATCGGCATGTACAGTGGTGCGGTCCCATACTCAGAAGGCCACGAGGAGATATTGAGAAAAGCCAAAGTTATTCCTGGTAGCTCAACGTCAAACTCATTGAACCACATTTCAAGCTTTGGCACTCGCCAGTACAGATAAAGATCAGCAATGATCGTGAGGACCCAGGCGAGCGCGATCGCCAAGACAAGCAGGACACTTACATCGATTGATTTCTTGTATGTCATAGATCCGACATTCGATCAAGATTTGCAGGACAGGCCTTATTGTAATCCGAATGAGGGACATGACGTTCTCTAGGCCGAATCACTCATTCGTTCTACATGGCTTCACAAGAGTATATGGATCGATACGATGCTCATAACTCATGGCTATCCCACTCGACAACATTCTGGTTCTCGATGGTGCCACTGGCACTGAACTCGATCGGCGGGGGGTGGATGTCGGCATGCCGCTCTGGTCGGCGGGGGCCATGGACCAGGCTCCGGAGGTTCTTCGGGACGTGCACGCGGCGTATCTTGAAGCGGGTGCCGATGCGATCATCACCAACACCTTCCGAACACATGAGCGTTCCTTGGCGAAGGCCGGCCTTGGTGTTCGGGCCGAGGAACTCACGCACTCGGCAGTGTCCATTGCCCGGGCAGCCAGGGATGCCGCGAACCCGAAGGCTTTGGTGTTGGGCGGTGTCGCGCCACTTGAAGATTGCTACAGCCCATCGTTGTCACCCGATGCAGACACTTGCCATCGTGAACATGGTCAACTGATTGGTCATCTGGTCGATGCCGGTGTTGACCTCGTATTGATCGAGACCATGTGCTCGGCTCATGAGTCCCTCGCAGCAGCCGAGGCGGCCGCGGCGAAGGTGCCGGATGCTTGGGGTATTAGTTTCTGCTTGTCGTCCAATGGTGAAGTTGGCATGTTGTTAGATGGAACACCCATTGCTGAGCTCCTGCCCACGCTTAGAGGGGCTCGCTTCATTGGAGTTAACTGCGTGGCTGCGACCGTCTTGGCCGACCAGGTCACTCATCTTCGCAGTCTGTTACCTGATGACATGGCGATTGCGGCCTATGGAAACGTCGGTCACGCTGATGAAGAAGGGGGCTGGGTGTGCACGGATGCGATTGATCCAGAACCCTACGCATCTCACGCAATGGATTGGATCCAGGCCGGGGCAAGCATCATCGGAGGATGTTGCGGAACGACACCAGCATCGATACAAGCCATCAAACGTCGCTTACAGGCCTAAAAGAGCCCCGCTCGTACAGCTGTTCCTGCTTCACGTAGGATGCGAATCACAGCACAGGAGATCAAACGACATGAGATCAACACCCATTGCCTACCTGCTTTGGTTTTTCTTCGGACTGCTCGGCATTCATCGTTTCTACCTGGGTCGTCCGATCAGTGGTGTGATTTATCTCTTGACGGGCGGCGTGTTCCTGATTGGTTGGATCGTCGATCTCTTTCTCATCCCGGGCATGGTGCGCATGGAAAACCTGGAATGGAAGGTTTCCACGGGCCAGCAGCGTTGAGAAGTCGTTGGGAACAGATCAGTCGGCAGCCAGTTTCATGAGTGGTTCGATGTGCTGCTCGTAATTTCGGTACCGGCCGATTGAAGTCGTATACATCGGCTTATTGACCTGGTCATAGCTCAAGGTCATCACGGTCCGTCCTGAATCGAAGAACTGAAGACATCGATCGTCCCAGGGCAAGCCACAGAATTCGACCATCTCACGGGTGATCCTATCCTGGTCGGTGATCAGATCCTCGTATTGGACATCCATCCAGGGCAGGTTCAAAACGGACTTCCAGTGATCCATGAGTCGATGGTGCTGCTCGATGGCCATGGCTACATCTTCAACGGTCTGCAGTTCCGGGTGAACATGCGGTGAGAAGTTGCCCATGAAGCAGGACACGCCGGTGTCTCGTGGATCTCGGTGCGTAAAAATCACCTTGGCATTCGGGAAGAGCATGGCGATCAAGCCCAGCAGCTTGAGGTTATGCAGGTTCTTGTTGACGAAGGTCCCACTGTCTTCAAATCCATATTGGATTAAGGCATGTTCATAGGAAGCAGCCAACTGCTGCCGAAACTCTGGGGTGAGCCCGTTGACACAGGAAGGCCAGGGGGTCCAGGCACCAATGATTTCTTGCAGTCGCCTGGCACAAATATCAATTTCCTTGGCTTCCCCGACACCGGTGGCCTGAGGATGCGCATCCAGGATCTGTTCAACCAGGGTTGTGCCTGATCGAGGCATGCCAGCGATGAAGACATGCTGGTGTTGGCTGCCTTCATACCCAGCGACTGGCTGTATCTGTTCGGATGTGAATGTCTGGATCAGTTGATCGATATCTGCTGCATAGGTGCTTGCATTGAAGGGCACCGGGGTCAGTTGCTTGGCAGCGCAGGCATCGGCAAAGGCATCGTCGTAGTGTCCGAGGGCGTCATTGGCTTTCGCCCTCAGCATCAGGAAGCGAGCTCGGGCGGCCGCCGCTGTCGATGGATCGAGATTCCAGCTTGAAAGACACTCGTCGAGGGCCTGAATCGCTTGGGCATGTTCCTTGTTGCGAATCAGGCATCGTGCGCGAAGCATGCTGGCACCCGGGTCGGAGCCAGCCAGCTCCGGTCGGTCCAGGATGTCCAGGGCAGCCTGGATATCACCGGCTCTTTCTAAGAGTTGTGCCCGTGTTCTGAGTGCTGCTTGGGATCCAGGCGTTCCGGAGAGCACTTGATCGCACCAGTCCAGGGCACTGGCCGTCTGGCCTCGGGCACCATGGATCGTCGAGATGATCAGCATGATCTCTTGATCATCGGGCCGTGCAGCCAGGACTTTTTGAGCGGTCTTTTCCGCCTCGGTCCAAAGTCCTTGCTTGAGTCGGATCTTGGCGAGTGTCAGGTTGGCTTCGGCATGCTGCGGTTGTTGCTGAACGATCGCCATGGCCATCTGAAGTGCCCGACCCAGGTCTCCAGAGGCCAGCAGTGCTTTGAGTTGGGCGTCGATGTCGTTGCTTGCCGAGGGGTCATTCATTGCTGGAGTGATCTCCGGGTGCAGTCCCTGTGTAGATCATCGAGTATTGTCAATCACGGGATCTCGATCTCAATACCGTCCTGGTCGAAACAACCATGAACAACGAGCTTCATGGTCCGCTCATTTGATACTGATCACTTGGAAACATCATTGAGGAAAAAGCATGCTTCGGCATTTGCAGCTTTTGCTGCAGGAGTATCTGCCAGGGCATTCAGCATCAGGAAATCATGGATGGTGCCGAAATAACGACTGGCCGTCACATCAACACCTGCGGCAATCAGCTTGTCTGCATATTCCTCTCCAGTTGCATGAAGCACATCGTTTTGTGCTGTGATCACGAGCGTGGGAGGCATGCCTTCGAGTTGATCAATAGACGCATGCACTGGCGAAATGAACGGATCCGCGAGGTTGTCGTTCGGGTTGAAATATTCAGACCACGCTGAATCCAACGCTTCCTTGGTCAACAGGGGGCCATTGCGAAGTTTGCCGTACTCAATTGCATTCGCGTCCAATTCCACGGCAGGGTAGAAGAGGAGTTGGGACCTGATGGCAGGGCCATTCTCGTACTTAGAACGGAGTGAGCATGTGGCGGCTATGGCACCACCGACACTGTCACCACCGATGGAGATGTTGTCGGAGGTTGTCGAGAATTCATCCGGATTGTTGTAGACATATTCCAGTGTCTCATAGCATTGATCATGGGCCAGTGGATACTTGCCCTCGGGGGCAAGGGTGTAGTCAACGAATACCACAACCGCATCAGAACATGTTGCGAGTTCAGAGACCAGGCGTGCATGCGCAATGATGCCGCCTTTCACAAATCCGCCGCCATGGAAATAGACCACAGCAGGAGCCGGTGTAGCGATGCCCTTCTTCTGATAAATCCGGATGGGGATCTCTCCGGTTGAACCTCCAGGAATCACTCGATCTTTAAAGGAGATGTTTGCGGGCATCTGGTACTCGGATTGGAGTTGGTCAAGTCCTGCACGAGCCTCTTGAGGAGTTGGTGGCTCGGCTGGTGGGTTTGCTTCCAGCTTGGCGATGAACGCTGCAGTGACCGGGTCCATGAAGATGCCACGCTCCTGGTACTCAAGCTCGATGTGTTTTTCCTTCTCCACATCTTGTTCTGCCAGGATTACGGAATAGAAAATGGCAGTTGCTGCAAGGGGATTGGCTGCCAAACTTGTTGCGCATGCAATACCCAGAGTGCATGTCATGAAAGTTGCCAAGATCCTTGTGTGCCCATTCATGGTTCTATTCTCCTTCTCAATGAATCGTGCCCATGTAGTCAATATTGGAAGCTGAAGTGTATACAAACTGAGTCAAAGAGGTTTGCTCTACAGGGGAGGTAGGAGAACAAGCCCTTTGATATTCAGCTCAGTCTGCTTTTTCGAAGAGTGGAATGGGTTAGTTCCTCCAAGATATAATTTGGTGAGGTTGATTAAATGCCACGTTTTTCGTAGGAGCACCACAATGTCAACAGGCACTCGTATCCAATCACTGGAAAGCCAGGTCCGTACTCTCAGGCGTTCTGTTTGCATCATGGCGGGCCTGCTTGTTGTCGGCGTTCTGCTTGCGACAACCCACAGGCAAGCTATTCCTGATGTCATTCAATCTAAGAAGTTTGAGGTCGTGGCTGATGATGGCGACGTCGTGGTTGCGATTGAATCGATGAGGCCAGAAGTCATCAAGGGGGT
>JAYZAT010000069.1:0-21947 GCA_036339555.1 Planctomycetota bacterium | reverse complement strand
TAGCAACTGCGGGTTCTAGGTGACTACGAGGGCTCTTTCGCCCACCCGGGCTTGGAAGCCACCGCCACAAACATGCCTTGTGGGGGGCTGGAGAGGCCTCAGGAGCTCAAAATCAATGGATTTGCAGATTCTGCTGTGAGAGCGACCGACTTCATGCAGAGACCTTATGAGCAAGGAGTGTCTCACCCACAACGCTGTTTCTGACCTGATCTGTACCGGGATCTTTCCGGGCGATCCAGGTGGTGGTTGTGCGATCTCCTCTGCTTATGGAGTCAACCCCGTGCTGGAGATTATCCCCATGAAGATCGCGTCTCATTCCATCGCCACCATTGCGAGCCTTGGGTTCCTTGGCGTGGCTGGCAATGCACTTGCCAACAATACGTCCGACCCTGTCGGTGCCTGCTGCCATACCGATGACACCTACGGTTTCGTGTGTACACAGGAAACGCAACAGGATTGCCTGTCCATGCCCAATGGCATCTGGTACGGCGCCAACGTGAATTGCTCGGCTCCGGGAGTCGAGTGTGATCCGCTTGGGTGGGGGTCATGCCATGTGGCTGCCGGCATGAACTGCGCTGGTCGGCCTGATTATGCCGATCCCGATTTCGCCCAGGTCTTTGGTGACGGGCAGATCGCAGTGCAGACCGCATCACCGTCAGTACTTGGTGGCTTCGTCGTCACGGTCTTTGATCTGTCCGATGTCGATGCCGCACCGCTTGACAGCTGGTGGGGCCTGGATCGCTATAGCGATCCTGATTGGAACAAGGACGTCCTTGGCAGTATCTATGGCCTGGCGGTAGACGAGGATGGAGACATCTTCGTGGCAGCTACCAAGTCATGGAGCAGTGATCACGTCGGTATTGGTGGCTGGGGGGCGGTGTACCGTCTCGATCGTATTACTGGTGATGTCAGTGTCTTTGCCACCCTTCCGAATAATGGTTCCGGCCTGGGCAACATCACCTGGGATTGCGTCCATCAGTCGTTCTATGTTTCGAACTTCGAAGATGGAATGATTTATCATCTCGATCCCAATGGCAATATCCTCGGCACCTTCGATCCAGGGAATCCCTGGAATGGACAGCCTGGTCCAGTTGCGCAGGGAGATCGCCCCTTTGCAGTCGAAGTACACAATGCCCGGCTGTACTACTCCATGTGGAATGAGCATCTTTGGAATGGGAATGCAACCACGGCCAACGAGATCTGGTCGGTCCAGATCAACGGTATGGGGACCCCGATTGGTGCCGAGCAACTCGAGGTCACGCTTCCAGCGATTGGCAACTATGACTGGAGTGCTCCGGTAGGCGACATGCGTTTTTCGCCTGAGGGCACCATGCTTCTGTCCGAGCGGTCGATGAACAGTTGGACCACGCTCAGTGCTCACGATTCCCGCGTACTTGAATACGAGTGCGATGGCTACGGATGGGTTCCGAGCACCAACACCTTTGGCGTAGGCGAATACCTGGTTGAAACTAATGCGACCGGTGGTGTTGATGCCGATGGCAAGCGTGTCTGGGCCGCTGGAGATGCACTCCATCTCTCGCATCCACAGCCCCATTCACATATCTACGGTTTCCAGGGCCTGCCGTCTTCCGGTGGCAGCGTGTCCGACAGCGTGATCGTGGATTACCAGGATCTCACGAACAGCACCGACAAGACGATGCTCGGTGACCTCGTCGTCACCAAGTACATCGATGAGCCTTGTGTTGAAACCCATGTCTCAAGTGCCGACTGCAAATGGAATCACGTGACGGGTTTCTATCACCAGCTGAATTTCGGTTTCTCGAACATGGGTCCCTTGGACATCATGCAGGTGGAACTCACGTTGCCTGCGGGTGTCACGGCCTCGCCGACCCTATTCCATGGTCCGTTCCCGGCCTATCACAGCTATCCGCTGACAACCAACCTCTACGGTGCCAGTGTCGGCCAGGTCTGCATTGAATTGACCGTCACCCGCATGGATGACACGACCTGTACCGAAGAGATTTGCTTCACCATTCCGAGCTGTGGATTCGATCCTGGTGATGTGAACTTCGACCATGCTGTGAACATCGCGGACCTCCTGATGATCATCGAGTACTGGGGTGATCGATGTGGTTCCGACAGCGATTGCGTGGCTGATCAGGATGGGGACAGTCTCGTGGGTATTGGCGATCTCCTGATCGTGCTTGAGAACTGGTCCTCCTGAGTACCTGTTACACACCTGTTTCTCGAACCCCGGCCGGGTTTCCGGCCGGGGTTTTTCGTTGTGACTGAACCTGGGCTTGTGGGTCAGGAAAGGCCTTTAAAGCGGCATGGCGGTTCAAGCAGCAAAAATTCGAGATGAAAAGCCCTTTCACCTGTGAGATTTGGGATCGATCTGCAGAGTTCTTATGAGCAGGGAGCCCATATCCAACTACTTTGGACGACTTGGGATACGCAACCGGGGGAGGGCCCTCGGGTCCGCGTGGCGACGAATGCCACTCCCTGCACTTGAAGTGCAAACCCCGTGCTGGAGATGAACACTATGAATGCCACCCGCAAGTCCCCCAAGGCTATCGCCTGGTCGATCATCGGCCTGCTGGCCTGTTCCGTTACCTCGACGGCCCATGCCGCCGAGGCCGGTGAACCCGTAGGCGCCTGTTGCCATGAGTATTGGGGCAACGGAATGATCTGCGAAATGCTGACCGACCACGTTTGTGGTGACTACCTAGGTTATTGGTACGGTCCAAACGTGTCCTGCAGTGACCAGCAGGTCGAATGCGACATGCCTGGCAATATTGAAGGTGCCTGTTGTTACACGGATCATGACCTCGGTTTCATCTGTGCCATGCTCATCGAAGAGCATTGCATCGATCTCAATGGTTACTGGTATGGCCCGGGCGTGCTTTGCACGGACCCCCAGGTCGAATGTGACCTGCCTGGTGGTGACCCAGGAGCATGCTGTTACACGAATGATGATCAAGTATTCATCTGTATCCAGGCAACCGAGCTCGTGTGCCACGGCTTACCGAATGGTTACTGGTATGGCGCAGGTGTGCCTTGCACAGCCCCGCAGGTCGAATGTGACCTACCTGGCAACATTGAAGGTGCCTGTTGCTACACGGATGATGACCTTGGTTTCATCTGTGCCATGCTCATTGAGGAGCATTGCATCGATCTCAATGGTTACTGGTATGGCCCGGGCGTGCTTTGCACGGATCCCCAGGTCGAATGTGATCTGCCTGGTGGTGACAAGGGCGCGTGCTGCTATTCAGACGCTGACGGCACCCTCGTCTGCATCGAGGTGAATGCTGCTGATTGCGAGACGCTCAACGGTACGTGGTACGGCGTTGCCGTGCTTTGTACCGATCCCATCGTTGACTGTGATGATACTTCAGATGAGCCGGGTGCCTGTTGCTACGACGACCCGGCCCTTGGCTGGATCTGCACGATGGTGACGTATTACCAGTGCATCGATCTTCCAGGCAACTACTGGTACGGCGCCGGCGTTCCCTGCACCGCCTCCCAGGTCGAATGTGATCTGCCCGGTGGTGACAAGGGCGCTTGTTGCTACTCCGAGGATGACGGCACCCTGGTCTGCATTGAAGTGAATGCTGCTGACTGTGAATCGCTCAACGGTATGTGGTACGGCATCGGCATCCTCTGCACCGATCCCATCGTTGACTGTGATGGCTCTTCGGATGATCCGGGTGCCTGTTGCTACGACGACCAGGCCCTTGGCTGGATCTGCACGATGGTCACTGAATCAGAGTGCCTTGAGTTGCCGGGCAGCTACTGGTACGGCGCCGGCGTCCCCTGCACCGCACCTCAGGTTGAATGCGATCTTCCCGGTGGTGATTGCGTGATCGAACCTGGTGCCAACTGTGCTGGTCGTCCCGCCTATCAGGATCCGGACTTCTCGCAGGTCTTTGGCAACGGGCAGATTGCGGTTCAGACCGCTTCACCGAGTATCTTCGGTGGTTCCGTTGTGACGGTTTTCGACCTTTCGAACATCAACGCGGCACCTTTGAACAGTTGGTTCTCGCTGAATCGCTACAGCGATCCGGATTGGAACCAGTCCAAGCTTGGTAGCGTGTTTGGTTTGGCTGTAGACGGTGACGGCGACATCTTCGTGACATCTACCCGTTCCTGGTATACAGATTACCCAGGCATCGGTGGCTGGGGTGCGGTCTATCGCCTTGACCGTGTCACTGGTGATGTCAGCGTCTTTGCCACGCTGCCCAATACCAACAGTGGTCTTGGAAGCATCACGTGGGATTGTGATCACAACGTCTTCTTCGTGACCAACATGGAAGATGGTCTGATCTACCGACTCGATACCAATGGCAATACGCTTGGTACTTTCGATCCAGCCCAACCTTGGAACGGATCCGTGGGTCCTGTCTCGCTCGGTGATCGTCCATGGGCTGTCGAGGTACACGCTGGTCGCCTGTACTTCTCCATGTGGAACGAAAACGCAGGCCAGGCAATCGCTGGTGTTGCGAACGAGATTTGGTCCGTGGCCCTGGATGCCAGCGGAATGCCTGTCGGTGCTGCGGTACTCGAAGTGACGATGCCCGGCTATAGCAACACCAACTGGAGTTCACCTGTTGCAGATATCCGGTTCTCACCTCGTGGCACCATGCTCCTGGCGGAACGCACCATGGTCAGCTTTGAACAACTCGCTGCACATGATGCTCGCGTACTCGAGTACGAGTGCCAGAGTGGCTACTGGGTACCCAGTGGCAATACCTTCTCAGTGGGTGAGTACGGTGGTGCGAATGGAAGTGGTGGCGTGGATGCCGACCTCGAGCGAACCTGGGCTTCTGGCGATGCACTGCATCTCAATCACGCGGCCCCGTACTCGAACATCTACGGTATCCAGGGCATGCCTGCTACCGGCGGCACGATCGCTGACAGTGTCTTGATCGATTATCAGGACAACTTGATCGGCCAGGACAAGACCATGCTTGGTGACCTCGTGGTGACCGCCGCGAGTACGGAGCCTTGCTTCACAACGTACTTCTTCGATGTCACCTGTCGGCCGCATCATATCTACGGCTCGTACCACTACCTCGAGTATGGCTTCGCCAACAACGGCCCGGGGAACATCGACCAAGTCCAGGTCACAGGTCCCTCTGGCGTGACGATCACCCCGAACTTCTTCAACGGCCCGTTCCCGCCCTACCAGAGCTATACGCTTGATTCCAAGCTGTTCGGAGCTCCCCACGGGCAGACGGTCTGCATCACGATCACCGTGACATTTGATGATGGATCGAGTTGCAGCGAAGAACTGTGCTTCGAAACACCTGCCTGCCCCGGTCCGATTCCCGGTGATCTCGACTACGACTTCGTCGTGGACATCACGGATCTCCTGGGCGTCATCGAGCGATGGGGCGAGCAGTGCGGTGACGATGATGACTGCATGGCTGATCAGGACGGTGATGGCACTGTCGGCATCGGTGACCTGCTTGTGGTCCTGGAAAACTGGTCCTGATCATCGCGGGGTGACCCCGCAACATCTTCAACTTCAAGCCCCGGCCGGTGTTCCGGTCGGGGCTTTTTCATGGTGACGTTCAGGTCGTCGCCCCGGGTTGAAACCTGTCTAGTGAATGAACCGGACGGGCTTCAAGGCTCGTCGGAAAAAGTCACATCGAATCAGTCATTGACCTGTGAGATTTCAACTCGACATGCAGAGTTGTAGTGAGCAGAGAGCCTCTATTCCACTCCTCGTGGACCTGAGCCAAGCCTCTCATGGGGAAACGCCCCATGTCCCAGTAGCAACTCATGCCGCTCCCTGCATTGTCAAGTTCAACCCCCGTGCTGGAGATGACTATCGTGACTAACACTTTCAAATCCCCCTGGGCCATGACCGGTTCGATCGCCTGTCTGCTGGCCCTTTCCGTAACCTGTCCAACCTACGCAGGCGAAATTGGCGACCCGGGCGACCCGCTGGAGCCAGTTGGCGCCTGCTGCCATGAGTACTGGGGCAGTGGCATGATCTGTGAAATGCTGACCGAACACGTCTGTAGTGACTACCAGGGTTACTGGTACGGGCCCAACGTGTCCTGCAATGATCTGCTGGTCGACTGTGATACAGCAGGCAACGAAGAAGGCGCCTGTTGTTACGAGGATCCGGACCTGGGTCCCACCTGCACCGAGGTGAGCCAGGCCCAATGCAACGACTTGCCCGGCAGCTACTGGTACGGCCTGGGCGTACCCTGCAGCGATCCGCAGGTCGAGTGTGCTCAATCTCAAGATGAAGAAGGTGCCTGCTGCTACGAGGATGCGGACGGCACCATGGTCTGCATCGAGACCACCGCTGCTATTTGCGATGTCTTTCTCAACGGAACCTGGTACGGCCTGGGCGTACTCTGCTCCGACGCACAAGTCGAGTGCGATGTCTCCGGTGGGCATGTGTGCACCGTCGAACCTGGATCCGAGTGCGCCGGTCGGCCTGACTATGCCGATCCCGACTTCTCACAGGTCTTCGGTCACGGTCAGGTCGCGGTTCAGACCGCGTCCCCGAACATCTTTGGTGGCCATGTCGTCAAGATCTATGATCTCTCCGATATCAACAGCGCTCCGCTGAACAACTGGTTTGCACTCAATCGATACAGCGATCCGGACTGGACGCAGTGGGAGCTCGGAAGCGTCTTCGGCCTTGCCGTTGATGATGACGGGGACATCTTCGTGACCAGCACCCGATCGTGGAACTACGATTACGTGGGTTCCGGTGGCTGGGGTGCCGTGTACCGCCTCGATCGCGTCACCGGAGACATCAGCGTCTTCGCGACCCTCCCCAATGTCGACAGCGGCCTGGGCAGCATCACGTGGGACTGCGATCACCAGGTGTTCTTCGTGTCCAACATGGAGGACGGCCGCATCTATCGACTCGACACAAGCGGCAATGTCCTTGATTGGTTCGACCCCGCAGCGGCCTGGACTGGCATGCCAGGCCCGGTCGCCCTCGGGGATCGCCCCTGGGCAGTCGAGGTCCACGCTGGACGGCTGTACTACTCCATGTGGAACGAGCACTTCAACAACGGTGCTGCAGCAACGGCGAACGAGATCTGGTCCGTCCAGCTGGACAGCATGGGCATGCCCGTTGGATCCGAGACGCTCGAGATCTCATTGCCGGCAAAGGACAACTTCGAATGGAGTTCTCCCGTGGCCGACATGCGGTTCACTCCTCGCGGCTCGCTGCTGCTGGCAGAGCGAACCCAGATCAACTTCGACACGCTGACCGCCCACCATTCTCGCGTGCTTGAGTACGAGTGCCAGGACGGTGCGTGGGTACCCAGTGGCAACACTTTCAGCGTTGGCGAAATCAATGGTGAAAATGCCACGGGTGGCGTGGACGCGGACGTGGAGCGGACCTGGGCTGGTGGTGATGCATTGCATCTCGGCCACCCGGCGCCCTATGCCAACCTCTACGGGTTCGCGGGTCTCCCGGCCCTGGGCGGCACGGTGGCTGACAGCGTGCTCATCGACTACCAGGACAACACGGGTATCCAGGACAAGACCATGATCGGTGACCTGGTCGTGACACTGCCTGGTGAACCCTGCCCTGGCGATCTCAATGGTGACGGCACCCTCGGGATCGATGATCTCCTGATCTTGATCGGCAACTGGGGAACTGGTGGCATCGGCGACATCAATGCCGACGGCGTGGTCAACATCGAGGATCTGCTTCTCATCCTCAACGGCTTTGGCCCCTGCTAGCTGGCTGCCGCTCACCTTTCACGACCTCATCAACTTCAATGCCCCGGCCGGTTTTCCGGTCGGGGCTTTTTCATGGACTCGCCGCCTGCGACCACTGTTCGAGCATGGTGTGTCTCAGGAGCAACCGCCCTTCAAGAAGATCACGGTCAAAGTTAATGAAACCATTGACCAGGTAGATCTCCGAGGGTGTGCAGTTCCAGAGAAGATCGACCTCACGGTCCTGCTTAATGTGGTCACGCGTGATGATGACTCCGATCAGCCCACCATGCCCACTTCCTGACCACACGTCTACTGCATCACCATCGCCCCCAATCGTCCCGGGAAGGTGCCCATAGTCAATTGGATACACGATCGAAGGGTGCTGTGGATGTGCAGTCTTGCAGGCTCGGTCGATGACCAAGCCTCTTGTCTTGAGAAGGGTTTCCCAATGTTCCCAGTCGAAGCCGACCCAGGGTTCGTCCACTCGATCGGGAACAGGAGGTAACTGATGCCAGGTGAGGGTGTCCTCTGTCATGCTGACACGGTACCGGGATCAAGCACTGAGGGTATGCTCAGGCATGATGCGATTGTTCATCCTGCTGATCATGGGCCTGCTCAACGCCGCTGCTGTGATGGCTGCCGAACGCTCCAACGTTCTGGTCCTCATTGCGGATGATCTGCGGCCTGATGCCATTGGGGCGAATGGCAATCCAGATGTGAAGACGCCCAACATTGACCTGTTGATGCAGCGTGGCCGCAGCTACGACCGGGCCTACTGCATGGGCTCCAATTCCGGTGCGGTCTGTGCGCCTAGTCGAGCCATGCTGCTGACGGGTCGCAGTCGCTTTGTGATTCCGCAGGACGTCTTGGTGCCCTGGGGCCCGGCTACTGGCACGCCCGCGCCTCCGATGCTGCCGGAGATCTTCCGGGCCCAGGGTTGGCGGACATTTGCAACCGGGAAATGGCATCAACGTCGACCGCATTTCTCCAGATGCTTTGATGATGGCGATGCGATCTTCTTTGGAGGGATGGGACCGCACGAGGGTCTCAAGGTCTACGCGTTTGATCCGGAAGGTGAGTATCCGAAGGATGACCATGTGGCGATGACGGCTTTCTCAAGCACAGGTTTCGCAGACGCTGCCATCACCTTCCTGCATGAGAACGCGAACTCAACAGATCCGTTCTTTGCTTGGGTAGCGTTCACGGCCCCTCACGATCCTCGAACACCACCGAGTGGTATTCGTTCTGGATATGACGATTCGAGTCTCACCTTGCCGGCAAACGTGCTCCCGGAGCATCCCTTCGACAATGGCGAGATGACCATTCGTGACGAGAAGTTGGAGGCTTGGCCGCGGACACCAGAAGCACTGCGGCGACACCTCGGCGATTACTACGGCATGATTGAGCAGATGGATGCCCAGATTGGCCGCATCTTGGAATCGCTTGAGGCATCGGGACAGGCCGACAACACCATCGTGGTCTTTCTCGCTGACCATGGTCTGGGCATGGGCAGTCATGGCTTGCTTGGGAAGCAGAATCTTTATGAACACAGTGCAGGGGCACCACTGGTCGTGGCCGGCCCAGGCATCAAGCCAGCCCAAAGACGATCGAACCTGGTCTATTTGCATGATGTGGTCCCGTGGCTTTTGGATCAGGCGGATCTCGAGCATCCCTCTGGACTCCACGCTCGCAACCTGGAGACCGGTGCCCGTGAAGCACTGGTGCTGCACTATCGGGATGGTCAGCGTGCTCTGGTAGAAGATCGTTGGAAGTTGATTGTGTATCCACAAGCCGGCCTCGTGCAGTTATTTGATCTGAAGAACGATCCCTATGAGCAACGGAACCTGGCGTCGGAAGCGCCCGAACGGGTTGAACGAATGAGACAGGACCTCGTGTCCGGCATGCGTGAAGTGGGGGACCAGTTGGAACTTCCCTCAGAACTGTTGCCTGCGCCTGATGCGAGCTAGACTGATAGCTTCAACCGAGGAGAAGACAAATCATGCGCATTCTGATGATTGTTGGTGATTTCAACGAGGATCTTGAAGTTCGGTTTCCTCAGCAATCCATGGAAATGCTCGGTCACGATTTTCATACGGTGTCATCGGGCAAGCCGGCTGGATCAACCGTCGTCACGGCTGTCCATGATTTGGCGGATGCTTCGCTTCAGTCCTATACAGAAGCCCGTGGGCACGCTTTCCCGGTAACACATGATTTCGAAAAGATTGATCTTGCTGACTATGACGCGTTGGTCATTCCCGGAGGTCGTGCTCCTGAGTACCAGCGTTGCGATGAGAAGATCCTGGATCTCGTTCGGCACTTCTTCAAGGCAGACAAGCCGGTGGCCTGTACCTGCCACGGCATTCAGATCCTGGCAGCTGCGGGCGTTATTCAGGGGCGTACCGTGACGGCGATTCCATTCTGTCGAATCGAAGCGGAATTAGCGGGTGCGACCTTCGTGGATCGAGGTCTGGATGGCATCGAGGTCGACGGGGTACTCGTCACGGCATCCACATGGATGAGTAACGCGCCATGGATGCGGGCCTTCAATGAGATTCTCGTGGGTGCCAAGGTCTAGGGCCTGCATTCAGCAGTTGCCCCAGCCCTCAATGACGATCAGGATGTCGGCGATATCCACTATGCCGCTACCATCGATGTCAGCGATACCGCCGGTCTGACCGAAGGCGCCGATCACCAGCAGGATGTCTTCGATGTCGATCACACCTTCACCGGTCACGTCGCCAGGACATTCACATTCATCCGGGATGCCGTTTCCGTCCACGTCCTGAGACGAACCGTTGGCGATATCGTCACTATCGGCAACACCGTTGTTATTGCAGTCCGGTGAACTCTCCAGGAGCAGGCACACTTGTGAAACGGTGCCGGCATCGACCGGTGAATCGTCAAAGATGGTCATCGTCCACGTGCCTTGGGTGGGGTGGCCCTGCAAGATGGAGAAGGGCTCGGTGGGAAGCATGTTGCCATGCAACACGGGGACTTCAACCTGGGAGCACATAGATTCAGCGCTGACGGAGGCTGCATCTGTGAACAGACCATTGATGTCATCTCCACCACAGCCCCAGGGCCCGATCCAACCACCATTGGGCATGCCGGGTCGATCCAGGAGCGTGACCGTGACACCATCGGGTGACTGGAGAACCATTCTCAGGTCACCAACCCATGGATGATTGATCGTGATGAATGACCTCGCATTGGTCACGATGCCATCTTGCGTGACCTCGATGGTCCACGAAGTTCCATTGGCACCACCATCGGGTATCGCGGAAGATCCTGTTCCGCAGAAGGTATCTGCCATGGCAGGGGTGATCAGCACAAGGGCACAAGGGAGTGCGAGATGTTTCATCGTGCACCCTCCGAGTTCATGCTCGACGTACGGTTGGTGTCGGTGACCTCCGGTGGATCCGACATGTCCTCGATGTGACACCAGCCGGTCGTGGTTCCCATGTTGTGGGCGCCGTCGAGATCGCCCTCCGAGTTTTCGACAACGCCGTCATCTGGGTCCCATAGGAGCAGGTCGGTGACGACGTGGCAGTAGTCGTAGGACCACCAGTCATCCTGGAAGGTCGAGGTCCAGGTCCAGGTTCGTTCCCGCGTGGATGTGGGGATGTACGAGAGCCATACGGCTGCCCCGTCGTAGGTCATGTCGTAGTTGATGCCGCAACCGATCCCAAAGAGTTCGGCGAGGACCGCAAGATTGCCGGCCAGGGCGGTTCCGGAGAACGGGACGCCCATGCCCTGGAGGAGGCGACCGTCGCTAGCCCAGTCAAGTCCGCTCCAGTAGAAGGTGAAGAGGTGAACCGCCGCGTTGCCACCCTGGGAGTGACCAACCAGTCCGTAGCTCTTGTACTGGGAACCAAGGGACCAGATGTCCAGTGCGAACTCGTCGTGGGAAAAGTTCTGGTCCGGGTTGTAGTAGACGGCGACGTTGCCGGTGAAATCAGAGGGGGGAAAGGATTGACCGTCCGAGCAGTACCCGTGGGAAAGCATGAGGTTGTGGCCACCATACTGGTCCGCGCGAGACCCTTGATCTCTTGCTCCGCCTTCAACCTGGAACCCTGGCTGATCTCCCTTGCCGTGTTGCATGTCAAGCAGGACGTCAGGATCGTGGGGTGCTGCCACGGGAACTTCGACGTTCCCGAGGGCAAGGACGCCGACGGCCCCTTCCGGCAACAGTGGTTGAGCGGCGTTGGGATCGGCAATCCGCGTCTCGCGGAGTTGAAGGTCAAGCCCGTTGCCTCCTTCGAGCGTGAGCCAACGCTTGTCCAGTACGAGTCGAATGCGACCATCGGTTACGGCGGTCATGCCGCCGATCCAGCAGCGGGGTCGCATGCCGTCTGACCCATTGCACCAGACTTCTGAACCGACCAGGACCTTGCTGCGTGGTTCCGAGCAATCGATATCAAGGTCGATGGCAAGACGGTTCTCGTCCAGATCGATCTGCTGAAGGCCGGTTACAACCACTGGAGTATTGACTTGGCAGTGCCAGTTAGCGGATCGCAGGAAGGTAAACCCATCTGCATCGATGCCGACGATCTCGATCCTCGCCTCGTGTGGACCCGTGTCGGTAGGCGTGAAGGTGTGCTCAAGCCAGGGGCCATTTTGAACCAGTTCGAACGTGGTGTTATTACTGCGTGAGTCACGCCAATTGATCTGTGCATTGATGATGTCGAGCCCACTAGCCAGGCCATCGAGGGCATCTTGAAGTGGTGATCCACTGCGATCCACGGCTGCCAAGGCGCTGCGAAGCACAATGGGGTGGCCAACCAGAGCTACGTGCGATGTTGGATGGAGTTGAAGTGCAATCCCGGAGCGGTCACGCACAATCAACTGGCCAGCATCGCCGGGATGTCCACCGTGAATCGTGATGCGCCAGGTACCGGCCATTGGATTGGCAATATCAACCCGCTGTGCGGTGACTGGAAAGAAGGGCTGCAGACTCCCTTCGGTGATGGTTTGATTTGAGCCATCAGCTTGTCCATTTGGATTGGTCGCGATCAGGCTCCATGTCTCACAGCCAGGTCCAATCGGAAGCAGGGACAGGTGTGCGGTGGGTGGGATTGGTACGTCGTACTGCCACTGGCCTTCGTCATCGAAGGTGATGTCCAACATGGCATGCCCAAAGGGACGTCCGATGGTCGATGGATCTGGGCTTCGGAGACGGTTGTTGAGCAAGTCGGATGCGGGGGCACCCACTTGTTTCGGTGCGACCACCTGCTGGCTTCCCGCCAACAACGAGACACACAATCCAAGGCTCAGGAGTGTCATGGCCCGAACTCCCTCAACCCCCCCCGATTACCCGGGGTTCTCTCTCGCCAATGAGTATAAGAAAAAGGCCAGCTGGGGTGGTATCGCCCATGTGGAATGAAGGAGGGATCGGCTCTCGATATAGTGAATCGATTACCAGATCAGGAAGAAAGACAAGGAGGCTTCTATGAACCTTCGATTGGCCGCACACAACTGGATGCGTCCCGAGCCACTGGAGATCACGCTTGAGCGTTTGGCCCGCTATGGCTACGAGGGCATCGAGATCATGGGTGAGCCCGAGAAGTACGAGCCCAAGGCGACTCGCAAGTTGCTCGAAAAGCACGGTGTTCGCTGTTGGGGATCTGTCTCAATCATGATGCAATGCCGTGACCTGATTCATGCGGACAAGTACCTCAGGCTCGGTTCCATCGAGTACCTCAAGGACTGCATCACGATGGTGCATGAATTGGGTGGTGAGGTGATGTGCATCGTGCCTAGTGAGGTCGGCAAGATCGAGCCCATGGCTGATCCCGAGACGGAATGGAAATGGGCGGTGGAGGGACTCAATCGCGTTGCTGAACATGCACGTTCACAAGATGTTCGAATCGCCTTGGAGCCCCTGAACCGTTTCGAAACAAACTTTCTGAACCGTCATGACCAGGCCTTGTGTCTGGCGGATGCCGTTGGAGAGGATGTCGGCATCTGCTTGGATGCCTTCCATATCAATATCGAGGAAGCTGATCCCTATGCAGCGATCCGAGCATCGGCTGGCCGCTTGAACGACTTTCATATTGCGGACACCAATCGCCGGGCGCCTGGCGAGGGTGCCTGGGACTGGAAGAAGGTGCTGAAGACCCTCGATGAGATCGGATACGACGGTTGCCTGACCATCGAGTTCGTGAATCCTGCTGATCGAACGCCATTGGCTGGGGTACGCAAGGATGCAGGCACCCAGGGCTCGGCCGAGGAGCTGAAGTTTATTCGGGATCATGGCAGTGATCTGCAGGATGATGAGACCTATAGCGCCTCCTTCGAGCAGACTGCGAATTATCTCAGGGCCTGTGCGCCCCAACCTGTCTCATGAGTGATGCTCGTCCGGCGGTTCTCTGCATCGGCACCTTGGATACCAAGGGGCCCGAGACTGCGGCCTTGGCCGCGGGGATCCGTCAGCGTGGTTGTGACACGATCATCCTGGACAGCGGCATCCTGGGAGGCCCCCAAGGTGTAACGCCGGACATTACTCGGGAAGAGGTTGCGAAAGCAGCGGGTACCGACATTGATTCACTGCGCACGATTGGTTCTCGTGGCGCTGCAATTGAACGCATGCTTGAAGGCGTACGGATCACGGCATTGCAATTACACGAAGCGGGCCGTATCCACGGTGTCGTGGCACTCGGCGGTGCCGAGGGATCGGTACTCGCTGCGGCTGCCATGACCCAACTGCCCGTTGGTCTACCCAAGTTGCTTGTGTCGCCTATTGCCTCGGGCCGTCGGATCTTTGAGCCTTTCATCGGGACACGTGATGTCACCGTGATGCACTCGGTAGTCGACATCCTGGGACTCAACTCCATCGCCACCGTGATCTTTGACAATGCAGCAGCAGCCATCGCTGGCATGGCCATCGCATGCCATGCGCGGAAGCCTGTGACTTCAGACAGGGTCCAAGTGGCGGCCACGATGCTCGGCAATACCACCTTGCCTCTGATGTGGATTCGAGAACAGATGCTCAAGTCTGATGAGGAACTCGTGATTTTCCACGCCAACGGCGTAGGTGGGGCGGCCATGGAAGAAGCCCTGGACTCGGGGCACTTCTCAGGAGTGATTGATTTCACCTTGAGTGAACTGGCTGGTGAGGTGGCAGGTGGCTTTCATACCTGTACGGGTTGCGAGCGGCTAACCGAAGCGAGCCGGTTGGGTCTCCCACAGGTTGTGGTACCTGGTTGCGTGGACTTCACCGTGCATGGTCCTCGGGAAGACCTGCCACAGAACAAGCGGGATCGACCCAGTCATTATCACAACCCGAAATTCACATTGGTTCGGCTCAACCGAGACGAGCAATGCGAGGTGGCTCGACGAATGGTGAGTCGACTGAATGCCGCTCGGGGACCGGTCGTCTTGGTACTTCCCATGGGCGGCCTTTCTGTTCCCGATGTGCCTGGCGGAGATTTCCAGGATTCAGTTATCACCGAAGCCTTCTGCCAGGAACTTGAGCAGGGTCTGAGTGGAGACATCAAGGTTCAACATGTTGAGGCTCATATCAACGATCAGGTCTTTGCCGAGGCGGTCCTCGCCGCATGGCGTTCCTGTTAGAGTGACCGCTCTGAACGCAGAAGGAGATGGCGCATGAGCGGAAAACCGACGACCAGGACCCTCGGAAACCAGGGTGGTAACGGTAAAACGACAGCGGCGATCGATGAGGCGAGCCTGCCTGGTGAGCGGATCTACCAGGATGAGGCGCATGCACCGAAACGCAAAACACTTGACCTCGGATTTCCTTCATTTTGCATGGGTGACTTGACCTGCGTGGATGTCGCGGAATACCTCAAGCATTCCGACACCATTCTGATTCCCAAGGCGAGCCTGGAGCAACATGGCCCTCACTTGCCACTGTTTTGTGACACCATCACCTCGTTGGAAGTCGCCAGTCGCGCTGGGGAACAGGCCGGGATCATGTACACACCACCGTTGTGGTTGGGCTATTCACCTCAGCACATGCGTGGTCCCGGTGAAGGAACCGGCACCGTGACGCTTCGAGTGGAAACCTACTTGAACCTGCTCTATGACATCGGTCGCAGCTTGGTTCACCACGGATTCAATCGCTTGATCTTCGTCAATGGTCATGGCTCGAACGTCAAGGTCGTTGATCCGGTGCTTCGCAAGCTCCGAAACGAGACGGGCGCCCTCATCTGCTACTACAAGCCTTACGCAGAGCGTTACATCGGAATGCTCAAGGATGTTTTGGAAGGCCCCCCGGAGGAAACCCCGGGCTGGCACGCTGGAGAACTGGAGACCAGTCAGTGTCTTTGCCATGACCCAGGCATCGTTCGAATGGACCGGGCTGCAGTGGATCGAGCTCATGCGCCGAAGTGGCTCGGTGACGCTTGGGCTAAGAAGGATGGCATGCCCGATGCAGAATTCCAGGGTTACCAGTACTTCAACTTCCCATTCGAGCACAAGGAATTCACGGATTCAGGCGTGATGGGGAACCCGCAGCGAGGCACCGCGGGCAAAGGTGAGGTGGCGTTCAGGCGTTTTTCCAATCACCTCATTGACGCCGTTCATGAGCTTGAGAAGGTGAAGGTCAAGGTCACGGAGCGAGACTGGACAGCCGGCAAGACGATGTCCGCCTAGCGGAGACGTGCAGGAACGGAGCAGCTATGGATACCACGACGATCGACCCGGGGGCGACGGCCTCACTGGTCACGATGCTTGCAGGCATCGTGGGCTCGGACAACGTCCTCGATAAGGCAGCAGCAGCCAAGGTCCATACCGGTGACATGAGTTGGCTGACGATCTCGGCTGCCGCAGCGGGCTGTCCCTTGAGTCGGCCCGACGCCTTGGTCTTTCCAGGTACGACCGAAGAGGTTGCCGAGATCTTGGTGCTGGCCAATCGCGCCGGCGTGCCTGTTACGCCCTTCGGTGGCGGATCTGGCGTGCAGGGTGCTGCCAACGCGGATCGTGGTGGGATCGTCCTCTCCTTAAAGCGGATCAATCAGGTCCGTTCAGTTGACCGCGATTCCATGACGGCTGTAGTTGAGGCAGGCCACGTGATCCGAGACCTGGAAGAAGCATTCAATGCAGATGGATTGAGCTTTACGCACTATCCAGCATCAGCCGAGTGGGCCACGCTGGGTGGATGTATTGGTGCCCGGGGCAGTGGGGTGCTCTCGACGAAGTATGGCAAGATCGAGGAGCACATCCTGAGTCTTGAGGTCGTGCTTCCAACGGGGGAGATCGTTCATACCCCAGCGGTTCCACGGCATGCGGCAGGGCCCGAACTGACGCAATTGTTCGTGGGTTCGGAAGGTGCGTTGGGAGTCGTGACCGCAGCCACTATTTCGCTGCGACGCGTACCAGCCAAGCGTATCTTCCGTTGCCTGCTCTTTGATGACCTGGACGCTGGTATTGCGGCAGGGCGTGACATCATGGTGGACGGACTTCGTCCGCCGGTCATGCGGCTCTACGACGCTGAAGCGGCTACGGGTTCCCTTGAACGTGCTGTTGAATGTGGCATCGATCGGGCGGCAATGGTGCTGATGTTCGATGGAGATGTCGAGTCGGTTGTAGATGCCGAGGCTCAGGCGGGCATCGACTGCTGTCTTGGTCACGGCGGTATAGACCATGGGTCCGAAGCCGGGGAGACCTGGTGGCGACGGCGATACGACTTCTATTACCCACCCCATGCGCCTGAGCTGCCCCAGATCTGGGCCACGATGGACGTCGTGGCAGATTTCTCGCATATCCGCGGTGTCTATGACGCGGTGACGGAGGCGATGAAGACGGCGATCGATCCCAAGTGGAACATGACCTTAAAGACGCACTTCTCGCATTGGTATCCCTGGGGCTCCATGATCTATCCCCGCTTCGGAGTTCCTACGGGGCCTGATAACCGGGACGAGGCGGTCGCATTACACGATGCGATCGTTCGTGCCGCCACCGAGGCAGCCCTGGAGAGTGGTGCCGTCATCAATGATCACCACGGAATCGGGATGCGACTGGGTGCCTACGTGTCCGACCAGTTGGGCGAAGGTGGGATGGCGCTACTGCGCGGCATCAAGTCTGGGCTGGATCCCAACAACATCCTGTGTCCTGGCAAACTGGGCCTGGACTGAGTTCGTCTTGAATACAACAACCCCGACCTCATCAAGAGGCCGGGGTGTTGCTTGGCGTTTACTGGAACGTAGCAGTTGCGTTCGTTGTGTCCTTCTGTTCCAACCGGCTTGAAGGCCAATCGAAACCCATCGAACGCTATTGGCAAGCGCCCCAGTTATCGAAAACAATCAAAAGGTCGTCGACATTCGTCAGTCCATCCTGATTGATATCGGTTCGTGGGCAGTCACGGCAGCCCCATTCACCAATAACCTTCAGCATGTCATCGACATTCACGAAGCGGTTGCCATCAATATCAGCAAGGCATTCACACTCATCCGGGACACCGTTTCCATTGATATCGGGGACGAGATTCAAAGCGATTTCACAGGTGTCAGGTCGATTGTTTTGGTTGCAATCGATCTGGCAGTCGCCACCACTCCAGGCACCGCCAAGGTCCTGGACACATTGTTCGTTTGTGACGTTCTGTTGGCATCCGCCATCCATCGTGCAGCATGTGCCAGATGCGGGGATGTCGGCAGCAAGCAGATCGAGTGCTTCACGAACTGCTCGTTTGAACTCGATTGTATCGTCACCGGCGTAAATCAGGCTGCCACGTGAGTAGGCGGCCAATTCGGTTGCCTGCTGATGGAGCTTGCTCGCTTGCCAGGGACTGAAACTCTGGTGGCCGCCATTGGATTCACCCGTGGTGATATCCGGACCTTCCCAAGCTGCGTTCAGCGTGAACACACGCGGTGTCTCAGCCATTACAGAGGGCGTTGCCAATTCGGTTAAGAGTGCGAAACGCCCATTGGCTTGCCCTGTTCCCTTGGGATAGTCCTCGACATCCGCATCGTGGAACTCTGCATCGGTCATCAGGAAGATGACGGGTGCTCGTTCACTGTCCCATGACAACGGTTGGGGTGCGATATCACCTGCATCGGTGAAATCACCATTTCCGTTCAGGTCGAGACCTTCACCCATCATCGCTTGGTAGAGCGCTTCGTACTGTGATTCAGGGAAATCCCATCCACCAGAAGCAACCAGTGAACCAAGTGCGGTCGTGACGGCAGCTTCATTGCTCGTGAAGTCCAAGTTCACGATCCAAGGCTCATCATCTGGCTCGCCTGCAGGCAGGATGGGGAAGTCCGTGAAGTTAGCGACTGCATAACGAGGATTTGGGAAGGAATCAGAGATCTCGTCCATGACTGAAGGCATCTGGGCCAACATGTTGGGCAGATCATCGCTGTAGCTTCCAGACGTATCGAAGATGAAGAGGACGTCCAGTTCACGGGGTTCCTCGATCGGAAGCGGATGCACTGACAAGTCAATGGTCATGTCATCGCCGCAGACCGAGATATCGGACAGCTTTACACCGGTGTTATCACCGGAATAGGGACGTGAGTTGGGGAAACTGTTGGGATCAAACAGGACAGCAGGGCTGTTGGCTGACCAGAGGTCACCCACATCACCACGATTCGTGGTGTCATTCTCGATATCACACAGGCCGTCGCTCTGCTCCAGCGCGATCAAGCTGTGTGGGTCAGCGGGTGCGCCACCGCACCACCCGAAGTCATTGCCCGTGCCGACACCTGGATCGACGTGCCATATAGCAAGGCCACAACCCCAAATGTTCTTATCGAAGCCGATGGGCTGACGATTTTCAATCAAGAGGTATTCGCTGCTGTTGGGATCGTGCTGGATCTTGAGCGCAAACGGTTCGTCCGCGATGGCAGGAATGGCCAGGTTGGAGTAATCACCGATCACTAACTGTGGTTGGATCCAACCCAGTTCGGCTCGGCAATAGGCAGACATATGCGCAGGGGTATCGGGCTGGTTCCAGTTGCCTGCTGCCATGAGGCAGAAGTGACCGCAGCCATCATTCGTGGATCCATTGGTTCCGTAGAGATCCGGCAGACCCAGAGCATGTCCAAACTCATGGCAGAACACACCGATCTCGATGAGGGTTTCTTCACATGAGAGGGCCGGCATGATCGTGTAGTCATTGATCTGAATATTGTTGCCGTTTGCGCCCACATCGTCCGTGACGAACATGTCGTCTGTATCGTTCGCATACCAGTTGGCGGAGCCATAGGTCCATCGGTGGGACCAGAGGTTACTGCTACCAATGCATTCGCCTCCGCTTTCGGAGTGGACCAGTGCGACCAGGTCAACAATCCCGTCATCATCGCCTGAGTTCGGAACACCATCGGGTCCATCGTTGTCGTACTGGCTGAAATCCGTATCGACATCGGCGAGCTGGAGTGCCTCATCGACGTAGACGAAGGGCTGCTCATCGCCCATGCCGTTTTGGCCACCTTCGTAAAAGTTGTCGTTATTGGCGAGGTCTCCAATATCTTTGACGACACCATCGAAGGTGAACTTGTTGTAGGAAATTTCACGGTAGTAATCCGAGAGCGTCCCGGTTGGCCATGGGCCGTCGAAGAGCTCCTTCTGGAGGTTCTCGACCGTATTCGCTGGAAGCGCAACATTCTTGAACCCGAAGCAAAAGACGGGGACATCAAGAACACCGGTGACGGCTCCGCTGCTGCGTTGCCCAGCTTTCCGAGCGTCTCGAGCAGCCTTCGCCTTGCCACGCCAGGCCCCGGGTGTATCCATGGTGACTTGGCTACGCGCCATATGCTTCAGAACATGGGCTGGCATCTCAGCACCCGGTGCTGGTGAGGTCGTTGCTTGAATTGAGTTGGAAGCGGTGAGTAGAACAAATGGTGCGATCACAGCAGTCGCTGTGATCTGTAAACAATGCGAATTAATCTGGAGCATGTGGATCCCGTTTTCGTCAAATTCATCCCCATGGACAAGCGCGTTCTTTCCATGGGGGCTTCGAATTCCACGTGCTCGATCTATCAGTTGTCTTCCGATATTCGTTAAAAAACGTTTGTATTGCTCTCTGAGAGGGGTTGGACTGCGGGGCTTGCAGTGCTCCAGACGACTGGCGAAGGCTCTGGGAATGTATAGTGAGTCACCGTCGATCAATTATTCTTGGGAGTCTCTCCATGATCCACGTCTTCACGCTTGCCTTGGTTCTTGTCATGAGTTCATTGGCTCCTGGGCAATCCACTGCCCGGTCGTTTTCTCAGAAGAAGCCAACTCCTGAGCAACTTCTCGAGGCTTGGTCCGAGATGACTGGTTGGTCTGTGGAGTCCACTTCTGGCTTGGTCACCACTTGGTCGGGGTATCAAAATTTTGGTGAACCTGGAACGCTGAAATCAGTCTTCGCCCAAGACCAGCCAGGTTGTTTTCTTTCCGAATTTTCAGTTCCGGACAGGAATCCGGACAGGAAGTACACATCCAAGATAGGTTCAGATGGTGAAATCGGTTGGATCTATACGACTGTGGATGAACAGGACTTAGTCGAGATTTTGTCTCCACATCTTCTTGTTTTATATGAGCTCATGCTCAACCCACCCAGTCTCTTGTCCCTGGACCAACATGTTCGCAAGATGGTCACGACCGGAAAAGTTAAATTTGCGGATCAGCCTGCCTGGCGTGTGTTGTGCCTGCCTCCGGACAGCCGTCGGTCTGTTGAGTTGTTCTTCTCGGTGGACAATGGGTACTGGTTGGGAGGCAAGACCAAAGATTACCTGCCAACTCTTTTCGGTGCTCAGAAACGAGAGGTCGAAGTCGAGTTAACCATCCAGGACTATGGCTATGCGGGAAATGCCAAGCTTGCTTCAAAGCCTGGGCTTGGTTACCCAACGCACATCATCCTTCGGCATGATGGCACGATTAGCCTGGACCTTCGTGTCGAGGAGTTTATGATCAAGGACTCGATTCCCAAGGCAACATTCGCCCTGCCTGCAGCAGTGAAGTCGAAGATCGCTGGCAAGTCCAGCCCACGGAAAGCTCGGAACGAGGACACGCCGGCTGCCTCGACTCCCCAGGGGGATGATCATGCCAGGTTGATCTCGATGATCGGTCCTCAACTCGTGGAGGCTTCAGGTCAGTCGGTTTCCAGCAGTGTCTTGGCTGAGAAGGACAATGTGCTTCTTTACTTTTCCGCTAAGTGGTGCCCGCCGTGCCGTAGGTTTACGCCTACGCTGGTCAAATTCTTCGATCAGCATGCTGCGAAAGGGGATTTCACTGTGATCTTGGTCAGCTCGGACAAATCTGCTTCCGAGATGCTCAAGTACATGAAGGACTACAAGATGAATTTCTATGCGGTGCCCTTTGACCGCATCAATAAGAGTTCA
>JAYZAT010000068.1:0-5148 GCA_036339555.1 Planctomycetota bacterium | reverse complement strand
ACTGGACAACTCGAATCGTTCACTCTCATCCTTGTAGTACAGGGCTTCGACGCCCAGTTCCTTGGTCAGCGACTGCAACGAATGCAGTGTGGTGGGCCGATATTCAGGCCATCGGACGATTGTCTCACGCGCCTGCTCACGTGCCGCCGCTGGCAGCACTTCACAAATCGACACCGGGCAGAGTTGCCCGCCCATGGCCTCGTCATTGTGAACATGCTGCTTGATCATGATGCTGGGATCCAATCATCTGGCCACGCCACGAGCGTTCCAACATTCATTTCGAGTATGGTGGGCACCTTCAGGATTGCCCTGTCGCAGTTCATACTCCACTCACACCAGCAAGAGTACTGCCAATCATGCACAAGTCCATCTCCCCCGTCGTAGCCTTGTTCGCCTTGACCTTCATTGCACTGACAACTCAGGCCCAGAGCGACTCGTCCGACGCCATGTCCATGCCCAAGTCCATGGATGAATTCGTGAACTGGCACCTCGACCACGGCGCATGCGGCACATGGGTCGAAGCCGGAGTCACCGAGACGATGTGGGTGGGCATCCCCGCTGGAATCAACTACACCAACTCCAACACCATGTGGTACGAGCCTGATACGCAGCAGCTGTTCCACAGCCACCACATGGTCACCGAAGACGGACGAGTCATCTCGACCGGCGCGGGCGTGATGTACTGGAACGCCGATCGCAACATCCCCATGACCTCCGGCTCGGGCTTCGACATGGGCAAGCCATACAACGGCACCTCCCAACTCAGAGGCATGACGCAGGACGCCATCCACTGGACGTACACCGAAAACGCGCAGGGCAAGACCACCACGTACAACAACACCGTCACGTACACCAGCCCCAACACACGAACCAACTCCGTCGTGGTCAAGGACAGCAACAACGACCCATGGATCAGCCATGCCGTCCGCGCAAATCCCGGAGGCAAGATGCTGGAAGCCACCAAACTCGCAGGCACATGGGATTACACGATGCCTGATGGCAGAACCATGCGCCGCGTCATCTCCTGGATGGCGGACAAGCATGTACTGAAGCAGGAACGAACCATACTTGGTGAAGATGGCGATCAGAGCAGTATGGATCTGTACTTGATGTACTGGGATCCCATCAACGATCACATCGCCACCCTGTACCTCGAGGACCATGGCACCATGATCCACGGCAACATCGACTCCATCACCACCAAGGGCGACGACGTGACGATCATTTCCTCGCACGAAGGCAGCCGATTTGGCGATCTGACCATGAGTACGCAGATGACGCAGGTGGTCAACGACCGCACACTGACGACATCCTTCCAGGGCATGTCGCTTGATGGCATGCGTCATGGATTGAGTTGGAGTGAAGAGCCAAGCGTAAACAATCGGGTCAACTCCGGGAAGAAGTAAGCACGTTGACTGACGTGCCTGCATGCCGTGCGTGCATGGAGTCACGCGCAGTTTCTTCAACAACGTTTCTGTTGCACACTCGCGGAGATACCACCTGATGCTCGCTCTTCTCACTCTGCTGCTTTCCGCCCAGACGCAGGCGAATACGACGCCGCAGGTCCCGGCCATCGGCCCCCCGCCTCCGATGATGCTCGAACGACTTGGAGCACACCGGCGCCCCATCGCCACCGACTCCGAAGAAGCACAAGCATGGTTCGACCAAGGACTGGCGCTCATGCATGGGTTCAACTTCGACGGTGCCATTGCATCGTTTCGACAGGCAACCGTGTACGATCCGCAATGCGCCATGGCCTGGTGGGGCATCGCGTACTCCTCGGGACCCAACCAGAACAACCCAGCCATCCAGGCACCCAAGGATGAATGGACGTTCGCAGCTGCGGAGCGGGCCAATGAACTCAAGGAGCACGAAAGCGACGTCAATCGCGCCTTGATCGAAGCGATCGCCCACCGCTACCAGTACCCGATGCCTGAAGATCTTTCCGAACTGAATGAGGCGTACCTCGATGCGATGGTCGAGGTCCACGAGCAGTTCCCGTTGGACCCGGATGTCGCCGTATGGACCGCCGAGGCGATGATGGTCACGCAACCCTGGGAATATTGGTCGCTTGAAGGCGAACCTCTGAATCGCACTCCGGAGTTCCGCGCCATCCTTGAACGTGTCATGCAGCTCCACCCCGACCACCCTGCGGCAAACCATCTCTACATCCATGTGATGGAATCATCTCCCTATCCGGAAGTTGCCGAACCGGCCGCCGACCGGCTGATCGATCTGATTCCCGCCGCGGGACATCTGGTGCACATGCCCTCGCACATCTGGATGCAGACTGGGCGCTATGACGATTCAGCCGACTGCAACCGCAGGGCGGCGGCGCTGGACGATGCCTGGTTTGAAGCCGACCCCAATGCTCAAGAGTATCGCTTCTACATGGCGCACAACCGTCACTTCCTCGCCTTTGCCGCAACGATGCAAGGCCGACGACGGGAAGCCGTTTCCGCCGCCCGGGCAATCACTGAAGAAGTTCCACCAGAATTGATGGAAGCAATGGGCTGCTTCAGCGATGGCGTTGCCGCATGCAAGTGGCACGTATTGACTCGATTCGGAATGTGGGACGAGATCCTCACCGAACCGACTCCACCTGAGTGGGCTGCCATCGGACGAAGTCTTCGCCACTACGCCCGAGGAATTGCTTATGCGAACACGGGACGCATTGCAGAAGCGCGCGAAGAACTGGCCGCTTACGACGAAGCCATCAAGACGATTCCCGAAGCATGGACCATGGGCAACCAGCCGGCGAATGAAATCATGCCCTTGGGGCGATTGGTGCTTGAAGGTGAAATCGAATTCAAAGCCGGCAATCGAACACGCGGTCTTGAACTGCTTGGGCAAGCCGTTGAAATGGAAGAGCGACTCAAATACGCCGAACCTGTTCCTTGGATGATGCCTGCGCGACACGCCTACGGCGCGCTGCTCATTGTCGATGGACAATACAAGGCTGCCGAAAGCGTCTACCTGCAGGATCTTGAAGTCTTCCCGGCAAACGGCTGGGCGCTGCTTGGATTGCGTGATTCACTTCGAGGCCAAAAACGGATGGCAGAAGCAGATCGGATTGATGAAGCATTCCGCAAGGCATGGGCCAGCGCCGATGTCATGCCCCCTGCCTCCTGCTACTGCGGCACTGCCGTTGCTGGCACCGATTGATCGATTCAATTTGTGAGCTGACTTTCAAACTTCCCCGTCGCTTGTGCGCAGGACTGTTCTATTCTGGTCACATGCGACTTCTTCTGACATGCCTCGCGTCGATCAGCCTGACCGCAGGCGCTGTGCTTGCAGTACCACTGACTGACTCGACGACCATCGAAATCGACGCCACATGGTGGCAGGAGCCCGGTGGCTGGACCTATCCCATGCACGTGCGAGTACCCGATGGACCGCCCCCTGCAGGCGGATTCCCCATCTGTATTCTGCTGCACGGAAATGGCGGCAACGGTCAGGGAATGCTGTCCGGATTCGGTCAGGTTCTTGATTGCCATGCACTGGTAGCACCGACCGGGTACGCAAACAGCTGGAACATCTGCGCGGAGCAGAGTGATGCCCCTGACTCAGCCATGGTGTCGGAGCTCATTGAAACGCTTCAGGAGTTCGACAACGTGAATCCGCAGGCGATTCGTCTGCTGGGTTTCTCAAACGGATCCGCACTTGCCAACAGTGTCCTGATCGAGGACACCAACGCAGGGCTCGAAGCCGTCTGCGCCGTCGTCTCGCAACTTTCAAACGGCCAGTACCACCAGGGGAACTACCATTGCCCTGCCAATGGCAGCACTGATCCGAATGCACCCTTCTGCGGATACGACACGCCCACCGCCATGACATTCGGTCGCCGATACCTGAGCATCTGCAATGAGAATGACCCCGTCATCCCTTATCAAGGTGGCGAGTCGGGCGTCGGTGTCACATTTCTGAACGCCCAGTTCGCGACCTACCTGATTGCTCAAAGCCAGGGATATGACGGCCCGCCCATCTCAGGTTCAGGCGAGCAGGTTGGGGATTCCGATGTCTACGCCTATTCGTATCTCAACGGCGACGTGACCCACCTCCGCGGCAATGCTGGACATGGGATCAATCAGACGCAGCAGGAGTTCATGGTCGACTTTCTGCGGAATTGCGATGTCATCATCGAGTGCGAAGGCGACTATACGGGCGACGAAAACGTGAACGTCGATGACCTGCTCAGCGTCATCTCTGGATGGGGCAACCCATACGGCGTCAACGACCTGCTGGCGGTCATCGCCGGCTGGGGCCCGTGCCCGTAAGTTCGGCCTGCCGCAGCGCATCGTGAACAGCTAGGAGCATCGACTGCTCATCCTCGGGGTCGAGATCCGTCCGGAAGAGCATAAGCCCGCCGTACCCGCCCTCGAGGCAGAAGTTCACCTTGGCACTGGCAAGCGCATGGTCCATCCCCTCACCCTCGTCGCCCCAGCCGACCGCCATGCCGATGACGATCTTCTCATCCGGCACACCGCGGGCCTTCCAATACTCGACCATGGATCGCATCTCATCCATGTCCTCATAGGCCATCAACTGCAACCAATCCACGGCGGCAATACCTTCAGCATTGAGTTCATCACGAAAGTACGCATCAATACTGACGGTAAGACCATGGGGCTGGAACGCCTGCTTCGTCTCGATCACGAGATCGCTGTAGAGCTTCTGCTGCGCCAAGGAGAATCCCCCGCCGATCTCCCAGTCGTAGTCCACACCATCGACATCGTTGTCGATGCAGTACTGCAGGATGTTGTCGATGAATCGGTCTCGAGACCCGTCTGCATTGTCGCTCATGGGCAGGAAGTTGTCCTGCCAGTGTTCGCCATCGAAACTGACGATGACCTTCACGCCGTATCGGTGCGCCTCCTGGGCAATCGGCCGGAGATCCCAATCATCCAGTTCACCGTCACCGGTGAAGCTCAGAAAGCCGGGAATGAAATGTGTCATACGCTCATAGCGCCACGGTCCACCACCGAAGAAGCAGACTACGACATGATCTGGTGAACCTGCAGGCACTCGTGCCGGCATGTTGCACGCAGCACACCACATACACAGTGCGAGGAGAAGAATGAGACGAATCATCAACTGATCCCTGATTGAAAGGTGCACACGGCGGACCAGCACGGTCGCCCCGGCATG
>JAYZAT010000067.1:0-18558 GCA_036339555.1 Planctomycetota bacterium | reverse complement strand
GGTTGCCGGACACGCGTCCCGCCAAGACACCGCCTCCCTCAAGCAACTCGCAGCCCGGCTCGGTGGCACCTTCCACCAGGGGAACGAACTCCACCTTCCTTCCGCCTTGCTCGATGATCTGACCATGATCCAACCGCGCCTGGGTGACGAAGGCAGCCTGCGACAAATCGCGATCATCCTGTTGGTCTGTGGGTCCGCTGTGCTGGCATTGATCGGACCGGCGCTCTCGCTGCTCGGCCAACCACGCACCTGGATGAATGCTCGAAGACTCCCCGTCACGGGAGGTGCTGCATGACCATCGCTTCACGCATCGGCTGGTCACTTTGGGCATTGGTGCCCGTAGCCGTCATCGCCTTCCACTTTGGTCCAGGCCAGGTTCTGCTCGCACGGGACAAAGCCATGACCCGCTATGACTTCGCCCTTCAACTGGAACTGGATGCCATCGAAGCCCAGGGACATGCCTACACCCATCATCTCGCTGCGATCGATGCGCGTCGTGCCACTTTCCTGCCAACCGCAACACCCGAGGACCATGTTCGAATGGAGCAGGCGATCGAGGTTGAACGGATTGCCTACGAACAGGCCGCCGATCAATGGCAAGAAGTGGCGGATGTCTATGAACAGGTACAAGAACATCTTCAGGATGCGGATCAAAACACCTTGGCACGCATTCGCTGGTCCAAAGCTCGGGCCCAGGTCCGATCAGGTGCTGTGTGGGATGGCGCCGCAGAATTAGAAACGCTGCTGTACGAACTCGAGTCCTTGGAAGATGACCAACAGGTTGCCCTCGCCCGTGCAACACGCGAAGAACTGGGTGCCGCTCATTATTTCGGAGCGCACCTCCTGCGACTCGAAGGCAAACCAGCATCCACTTGGCGTCCCGAAGTCACCAAAGCCCGTCAACACTTTCGCTACCTTGCCGAAGCTGCCGCTCAAGATGGTGCGGAAGCCTCGGTCATTCGCGCTCTTGAAGACAACGTCGAACGCGCTATCAATCTTGAACAAATGGACTTTTCTGAATTGGAAGGTCGACCGCTCCCCAGGCAAAGCCCGAGAGGCCGCCGCGACGATGGCCCTCGACCCGGTCAACGGCCTGGGATTTCCCAAAGACCACCGGGTGAACAAGATGGTCGCGGCGCCAGTGGCGTCGGACCCATGGGACCCGGTTGGTAGGACATGATCATGAAGAATCGCACGCTCATCATCCATCTCATCCTCGCATCGTTCCTGGCTGCTCCAACAGTCAGTCTGGCCCAGCGCCAGCAGAAGGTCCCCCCAGCAGCGGCGCCACCGCCAATCTCCCGTGCCGTGCCGATCACTCAGGCCACGACACCAGTTGAGGAAGCACCTGCATCCGAGTCCGATGCTCCCGAGAAGGACGCCGAAGCCTCGGACAAGATGGCCCCAGCTGAAGCCGAACGGCTGGTCACGTTGTACGAGGCCCTGCCACCCGACGAACAGGAACAGATGCGACTGCTCTATGAAACCCAGGACGTCGATCTCCTGGCCATGGTGACGTTGGTCCGAGGTGGAGATGAGGAAAAACAACCCCTCCTGCCAGTTGTTGGACGTAAGCAATTCAAACGTACACCGGCATCCGTCCTGGCAGCCCGCACCAAGCTCGGGCTGGAAGAATCTGATCGACCAGCCGACGACGCGTCCCCGAAGGAACTCGCTGAGTGGTTACACCTCAACGTCATGGCCGGTGAATGGGGCCAACTCCAGTGGTTCCTCGCCGAACGAGCCGGTGATGAAGGCGAAGGTATTTACTCGCACATCATCCAGTCCACCAACAAGGGTGACCCGATGCTTCTTCCCGAAGAAGTCCTGGCCTTGGCCAATGCTGCCCCGGAAGGTGATGAGGAGAATCCCAGCCCAACCAACTGGCAAGTGGATGTGTTGGGCAAGTTGCTCAAGCGTGCTTCCCAACGATCTTCAATGGGGCCAATGCTGGCCCAACTGCGAGAGGGCACACGCCTTTTCGGAGGAACCAATCCCGACAACCAAGCCCGAACAGCAGCCATGTTGACCAGAGCGGGTCTGTCTGATGAGGCCTACCAATACATGCCTTCACTCGACGACGCTCGTGAGGCTGGCAATGGCCGAGTCCTTCTTGTCCATGGTCTGTACCACGCTGAGCGGGAAGAGAGCATTCCTGCCTGGGAACTCTTCGGCGAGGTCTCCCTGATCGAAGAGGAAGAATTCGAACTTCGGCAGGAAGCCTTACGTGAAGCGGTCAAGCGTCTGCCGGAAGTCCCGGAAGCCCAGGGCACCGAGTGGCTCACGCGCGTGTTTGCCAACGAACAACTCGCACCAGCAGCGCTGGAAATCATTGCCTTGGATGCGATGGCGCTCGGAGAAAGTGAGTTGTCCGATGCAGATCGGGCCCGGGCCATCCTAGTGATGAAATCAGCCGTGGATACCTTGCTTGAATCCGAACGTGTTGATTCCAACGTGATTCGGGTCCCGCTTCGAATGCTCACAACGGGACTCGTTGCCGAAGCCGAATCGGCTGCCAAGGCCGCGCCTGCGAAACGTGGGCCCCAGCAGGGACTCAGCACCCTCATGCGCGCCTTCCCGGACGAAACCTGGTTGGACTCCATTGAACCCAGCCTGGCTGCCCGTACCTACCGAGCTTTTACCGGTGTGGCCACGCGTGCAGATGAAATCGACACCGCCATGGAAATCCTGGAACAAGGTGTGAACAAGCACCCAGAGGACGCCGCCGCCATGGGCGAAGAGTTCCTCGCAATGTGGGTCAAGCGACTTCGTCCTGATCAAGGCAGCAACCGTGATGCTGCGACGCGTTACATGTTCATGATCTACGGCGGTGATTCCAGCATGACTGCTGCCCCACTGACACGTGGACGACAAGCTCGAAACCTGGATCGCCTGGTTCGGGTGCTGGCACTTCTGGAAGCCCGAGGAGTTGAATCACGAGCTGTTCCGGGCGTGGTCGATGCCTTCCAAGCATGTCACAGCCGATCCGAGGCCTACACCGAAGAGGACATTGTTCGTGTGTTGGGCCCTCTCGAAGAACTTCCGCCGGAAACCGCCGCTCAACTCGCCAAGGCGATGCAGAGTGGCCTCAGTGGCGATTGGCGTTCTCGCGAAGTCCAACAGCGATTTGGAATGCGCCGCAATGCCACTGAGATTGCGATCGTGGTCGAGGATGGATACGCCCTTGCGTTGCGTTTGATCGACCGCGCTCGTGAGATGGAACCAGACTCCTGGGAGCATGCCATTTCAAAAGCGGCCCTGGCCTATGAACGCCTGGAACACCGGCGTTCCCAAACTGGTGAGGAATTGGCCGACTACGAACAACTTCGAGACGAAAGCTTCGAGGCCTTCCGCGATGCTGCCATCGCCTACGCCGACTCGGCAGGCCGCGGTGAAGTCGAGGCGTCCCCCTTCGTGTTCCAGGCCTGGTTCAACGTCGCCATCGGGGCGACCAACCTGGCAGAAGTCACCCGTGACAACGTTCTCTACGAGGGTTCCGAACGTGATACCCAGATTGAACTCATTCGCGAGACCATCCACCAGATGCCCCCGGCACTGGCCGAAGAACACATGGATCTCCTGGCCAATGCGTTAACGGACTCGATCGACTCGATCTCGGCCGAAGTGAAACCTCGCGTCGTTCGCCATGCCCTGCGCGTCATTGGAGATCACCCATCAGGCGCTGCACTGCGACGGATTAACGACCTCTACTCGGATCTTGTGGAAGATGAGATCCATCTTCGCCTCGCCCTGGACGGTGCCGATCGCGTCGGAACCGGGGAACCCTTCGGCGCAGTCCTGACCCTTCGGTACACCAATGCAGTCGATCGCGAGACCGATGGATTCGGCAAATATCTCCAGAACGACGTTTGGGTCTACATGGGCAACCGTGGCACGACAATGAATTACCGCGATCGCCTGGAACGATCGATCCGCGACGCCCTATCCGAAGGATTCGAGATTGATGGTGTGGGCTTCTTTGAATCCATGTATCCCTCCCGGGAAGTCATGGAGGATGGCCAAACAGGCTGGCAAGAGAAACCGCTGGCCTACATCGTTCTGAAAGCCACCGATCCGAGTATCGAACGTATCCCATCAGTGGCCATGGATCTCGACTTCATGGATCAGACCGGTCCCGTCATCCTGCCCATCGAATCCAACGCCCCACTCATCGATGCCTCAACGGCCAGCGATGCTCGGCCCATGCACGATCTCACCATCGAACAGATCGTCGATGTTCGCAATGCAGACGAGGAAGTCGTCCTTGAGATCACGGCCAATGGACGAGGGGTCGTGGCAGACCTCGAAACCCTGATGAGTGGCTTGCATGACGCCCTACCCGGCTATGCCATCGCTGAATCCGGGATCGAAACGCATCCCGTGAGCATGATCGAAGCCGCCCCCGAGGAAACGGACTTCTTCTTCTGGGGCGAGGAGGAAGAGAAGGAGTTTGCCGGTGCCGATGAAGATGGCATCCACCGACAGAACATTGAACGAACCTGGACAGTGCGTTACGTCCCAACAGCAGCCGCTTCAACAGGTGATTTCACACTTCCTATCTTGGCCAACGGCATCCCGGGCAACCTGGTCTCGCGGACCTACTCGGACATGGACCTGGTACCCGTAGAAGGCGCCAGCGTGCCATTGACCGAAGGCATACGTACGTGGATGTGGATCCTGATTGGAGTCATCATCATTGTGCTGGTCGTCGCAGTCCTCGCCCTGGTGGGCCGACGGGACCAGGATGTGGAAGGTCATTCGGACTTGGAACGGCTCTTGCCCGCACGCCCCACGCCGTTGAGCGCTGTGGCAGCCTTAGAGCGTATTGATCTGGAGTTTGGCTCACACCTGGCACCAGATCGCCGGGCCAAACTCCAGTCGGAGATCCGCGATCTTCACGAGCGATTCTTCGGCCCAACGGGAGAAACCCCGAATGGCCAATTACAACAACTCGTGGAAGCCTGGGCCCGTGAAGCCCTGGCAGCAAGTTAGGTGATTGAATAGATCTGAAGCGGATCAGCCAGCTTGCCGAGCAGCCTCTTGGTCCGCTGGCCTCGTGACGAATTCGTCTTCGAGGTAGCAGGCGATGTAGTCAAGAATGCTCGTTGCATGTGGTATGCGGGGATTGCTCGTCGATCCAGAGGGCTCGAAGCGCATGCCCTTGAATCGACTGACTGCGTCCTCAATGGGCAAGCCGTACTGGAGGCTGATCGAGAAGCTACGGCAGAAGCCCTGGATGAGGCCTGAGAGCGTGGAGCCCTCCTTGCTCATCTTGATGAAGATCTCGCCGGGACGGCCATCATCGAATAAGCCGACCGTGAGGTACCCCTCATAGCCGGTGATCGCAAACTTATGCGTAACGGACTCCCGTGTGCTGGGCAGGACTTGCCTGTTCCGTTCAGTCAGCATCGCGGCCGTTTCCATCCCTGGTCTGGCTTCCTGGGGGTCAAGGTCAGCAGTGGCCTTCCTTGGCCTCTGTCTGCCTGTGATCGGCCGCCCGCGGGCGGCCTCTCCAGAATCAACCAGATGCCTCGACCAACAAGATGAGGAGGCCGAGAATGCCTGCTGCAACCAGTGCAAATGACGCGGGCGATCGCCAATTGGGCGACCACCGTCCAGAGCCAGCCAGCACCAGGATCGTGCCCAGGAGTACCAGGCCAGGTTCGAGCAGACCCCCGGTGTGCTCGAAGCGTGGCGGCCGTCCGGGAATCTCCTTCATCATGTCCGCGCGGACAATTTCCATCAGCATGTCTTGCCCCAGCAGTCCAAGTCCAAAGCAAGGCAACAGCACTGCGAACCAGCCCGCCGTGTGGATGGCCGACACCGCGTCTCGGTATCGAGCCACAAGACCCACGACCCCCAGGGAGGTCAAAGCCAGGACCAGGCCAATCGGAACGAGCCAAGCCACTGGAGCCAGACGTGCACAGGCTGCCAGGACCAGGGCCGCCAGGAAGGCGATGACGAGGCTGGACTCCCCACTGCTCACCCGAGGCTGTGCCCGATCGCGTTGGTCTGTCATGAGGTTCAGCCACAGGAGAACCATGCCCAGGGCCAAGGCAATCAAGCCCACCGTGTGAGATACCCGACCTGCCGCACCAATCAGGACCAGGAGCACGCCCGCAACCGACCAGGCCAGAGGAATTCGATCCTGAAAACGCCAGGCGCTATGCCCGAAAGCCAGAAGCAGTACGCCCACCAGGATGGCAAAGACCATGGCCCCCGTACCAATGGCCAGTGAGCCATGCCCCCTCAGCGGTGAGTCGTGATCCCAGACCAGACCAAGCAACCCAGCGGAAGCCAACAGTGGACCCCAGACCGTTGCCAGCAGGTGATCCTGGCGATCCGATCCAACGCCACCCAGCAGGAACTGTCGCCAGAAGGCGAGCATGAGCACGGCAACCGGAAGCAGCAGGCCCAAGGCCACCCAGGGAAGCATGGCTGAAGTGTAGCCACAAGTTGCCCCAGGACTCTGCATGCCAAAGAACGCCACCGACCATCACGTTGGCCGCAAAAAAGAACAAGGCCGTGGCAGATGCCACGGCCTTGTTGGGAGTCAAATACAGGGAGCAGATCAGTGACGTCGACGGCGACTGCCAGCGAAGCCTGCCAGACCCAGGAGGGCCAGGGCACCAGGTGCTGGAATCGTACCGGGAGTATGAATCTCAATGCCCGAGAGATCATCACTCGTCACGCTGATGCTCAGGTCGTCGATGAACCCGGTAGTTGCTATCTGACCGGCGTAGCTGTAAAGGCGAGCCTCGATAACGATGCCGGTGTGGTCACCACCACTATCCGTACCACCGCTGAATGTCCAAGTGTCCTCCAACAGCGTCCACTCAGCGGTGCTGTAGGTGTTATTGCCACCAGCAGATCCGCCGAAATCGTCGATGCCACCAGTGGTGTAGTGGGCCCAGATCCGGACCTTGCTGTAGTCCACACCATCGCCAAGCCCAAGGAAGGAAGCGTCGATGACGTCGCCATCATTCAAGCCGGTGACCCAGCCAACGAATGCCTGAGGCGTTCCCGACATTGGATCTTCGGTAGCTGCGAGTACGGAACCCTGCGCGCCACCGAAGTTGTAGTTTTCCATCGAACCCATGTTGCCATAACTGCCAAGCGCTGATCCACCATCTTCCCAGTCATAGAAGGCGGACATAGTGTCTGCAGTCACGATACCGGCCATGCCAAACACAGCGGTAGCGGCGATTAAACCAGTCAATTTCATCTCTCTACTCCCTCTCGATCCAATGAATTGGTTCAGTTCTCAATCCTGCCAGAGTCAGCAAAGTGGCCCCGGCTCTCTTTCCACCGGTCATACTACGGCACTCATCAGACATTTCAACGCTTCAATAGCCTATAAAGCGGTTGGATTTGATTTTGGAACAGTTTCCACGCTCAGGCCTTAACAGGGCTTTAAGCTCCCTTGAGAGGGGCAAAAAGGGCATGATCGGGCAGCGAGCTCAACCTGAAGCGAGCCGGGACCGCAAAATCGCCCTCAGTGAGGATAAATCAGCGTCCTCCAGGGTGGTGGGACCAGGCCTCCAGTAGACCTCGCAGACTCCCTCGGCATCTGGCCGGCCAACCAGGCGGAGGCTTCCGGGCACCCCCTTCATGCGTCGCTCCAAGGCCGGCGCATCCATTGTCCGGCAAACAATGTCCTGTTCCCGTCGCTGGATCCCGTGAACGCCCGCGATCGCAGCAAGAATTCGAATCCGCGCAAGATCCCACAATCGGTCTGCTGGTGGCGGCAGCGATCCATAGGCACTGGTGACGATGGACTCGACATCTGCCAGTTCCTCGATAGATACCGCACGCGCGACACGCCGATAGATATCCATTCGCCGGGACTCACTTGGAATGTAGGCCGATGGGAGGTAGCCACGTATGCCAAGGTCAATCACCGTTCGATCAACCTCGACCACGGGTTGATCCTTGAGCTCACGCACCGCCCGCTCCAGCAACTGGCAGTACATCTCGTACCCCACTGCTGCGATGTGACCGGATTGCTCAGGCCCCAGCAAGTTCCCGGTACCCCGGATCTCCAAGTCCTGCATAGCAATGCGGAATCCAGCCCCCAGCATCGAGAAGTTCTCGATAGCGCGGAGTCGCTTGCGTGCCTCGTGATTGACCGTACGGGTCATAGGCAGCAAAAAGTAAACGTAGGCCCGCTGCGTGAACCGACCAACCCGGCCCCGAAATTGATTCAGATCTGAAAGACCAAACCGATCGGCCTCGTTGATAATCATGGTGTTGGCATTGGGGATGTCGATCCCCGATTCAATGATCGTGGTGGACACGAGGATGTCAGCTTCATGGCGCATGAAGGCCAACATGACGGCTTCAAGTTCGGCTGGTCGCATCTGCCCATGCCCCATCAAGATCCGGGCATCCGGAACCATTTTTTGAATCTCGTCAGCCACATCGGCCAAGTCACTGACCCGGTTGTGCACCACAAAGGCCTGTCCTTCCCGGGCCAGTTCTCGACGCAGTGCATCGCGAAGCCGGCGGGCGTCCCAGGAGATCACTTCGGTGACAACAGCCCGGCGATCCTGGGGGGCCGTCGTCAGTGATGAAATATCCCGCAATCCAAGCATGGACATATGCAAGGTGCGCGGAATGGGCGTGGCCGTCATGGTCAAAACATCGACCGTCGCACGAAGGCCGACCAAGCGTTGCTTGTGTTCAACCCCGAAACGCTGCTCCTCGTCGATGATGACCAACCCGAGATTCTCAAAGTGCACATCCTTGCTCAACAGCCGGTGTGTTCCAATGACGACGTCAACGCCTCCCCTGGCAAGATCCTCCAAGATGGCTTTTTGTTGGGGTCGACTTCGAAAACGACTGAGAGATTCAACGGACACCGGGTAGCCGGCAAATCGTCCCGCAAAAGTATGGCCATGTTGTTCCGCCAATACCGTCGTCGGCACCAGCACGGCCACCTGGCGACCTTCCTGCACGACCTTGAAAGCGGCCCTGATCGCCACCTCAGTCTTGCCGAACCCAACGTCACCACAGATAAGACGATCCATCGGCCGAGCAGCTTCCAAATCACTCTTGACCGCTTGGATAGCCGTCACTTGGTCGGGGGTTTCTTCCCAGGGGAACGCGGCCTCGAATTCATGTTGCCAATCTCCATCAGGACCACAAGCCAACCCCCGTCGTCCAGCTCGGACTGCCTGGAGTTGCAGCATCCGGTGCGCCAAATCCCGAACGGATTCGCCCGCTTGGATCTTCTGTCGCTGCCAACGCTTGCCCCCTAAGACCGAACGTTCAGGCTTGCCATGAAAACCCCCGACGTACCGTTGCACCAACTCGATTTCACTGGCAGGCACGTGCAGGCGTGCACTCTTGGCGAATTCCAGGGTGAGAAATTCTTCCTGGATGAGTTCGCCCTGGTCACGACCCATCATCTGTAAACCAAGAAAACTCGCAATGCCATGGTCTCGATGCACGGCGTAATCGCCTGGTTGTAAGTCGACGAAGGCATCCACGGTTCGCACGCCATCCTGTCGATGCATGCGCCGGCGAACCTGGTACCGATGAATCAACTCGTGATAGGGAATCCAGGCATCGTCGCCATTCCAGAGAAAGCCGCGATGTAGGTAACCGGAGACCCGTTCGATGCGATCACGAACGGCCTGGTCTTTCACGTACTCAGCGAGCAGCTCCTCGAAACGTTGGCGATCACCATCATTGTTCAACCACAAGGCAACCCGAGTGGTTGCGGCCAACTCACCCAGTTCAACCATGGCCTCACCCGCCTGATCGGCAAACTCTGGCAATGAACAAACTGGTAACCGAACCAGGTCCGACGGATCTGCTGCCGTTGCCGTGGTCTCGACCGCAAGCACCGCCTGGGTGTTCTCCAGCATCTGCTTCTGCAGGCTGTCCAATCCGTACACACCCGTATCGTCACTGACACGTTCCAGGTAGCTCCTCGCCTGCTCATTGATTTCCGTCCAATCGTCCAGCATGATGCGCCAGCGTTGATCCAGCATGGACACCAGTGAATTCGATTCGACACCTGCTTCCCCGGTAAAGAGGCTGAACTGTTCGCCTGCCCCCACCAGATCTACCCGATCCAGTCGACGATCTGAACCCATGGTGGCCAGATCGATCTCGTGAATCGATTCGACGGTGTCACCGAGAAAATCCAGTCGAGCTGGTCCACCTGCACCGGGGTAGATGTCGAGGATGTCACCACGGACGGCAAATTCACCAACAGCATCAATGGTCTTCACTCTCGCATAGCCCGCGTCGATCATCCAAGCGACCAGGGACTCTGGCTCGATCGTGTCTCCCTGGCGAATGACACGGTGAATGCGGTCAAGGCCCTGGAGAAGTGGCACGGCTTGCATCAAGGCTGCGATGGGTGCAACCACGACTTGAGGTGGGTTCCCCTCGCCCAGTCGCCGAACGAGCGTCAAACGATCCGACAGTAAATCCAACCGGATGCCAGATTCACCTGGCAGCAACTCCATCGCAGGAAAACGTTCCGCCGCCACACCGAGGCCCCGAAGTTCATCCACGGCCTCATCGGCCTCGTCGAGATGAGCCCTCACTAACAGGATGGATTGGTTCGCATCACCGGGTTCCAGGGCCAGCGAAGCAGCCAAGGCTACGGTGCTTGAGCCCGCACGGCCCTCAGCGCGCACCCATCCCCCGGCGCCGAGCCTCTGGAGGAGGTGCACGACGGATTCGTGGCCCGCCATCAAGGCGCGCCGATCGGTCTTCCGGCCCGTCGTGCTCATACAAGTCAATCGGTGATCGTGAACTCGCCAGGCGTTGCTTCATCAACCCCTGCCACCAGGGGACGTATCCGATCGATGGTACGCGGTCCGATGCCCTGGATGGTGTCCAGATCATCGAGTCTGGCTGGGTTATGTCCTTGCGACTGCCAATCCTGGATTCGTTGGGCCAGCACAGGGCCAATGCCAGGCAACAACTGCCATTCAGAGATGCCCGCGGTGTGGAGATCGATCTGCCAACATCCTTTTGATCCAGGACCTTCACCTGGCACCGGCAGACGAGTAGCCCCCATCGCCAGGGCAAGCAACCCACAGGCGACAATGAGTCCACCACTCAACCTCGTGGCACGCTGGGTAGTCACAACTCATCCTTAGCTGGCATGACGATCTTGCCCAATGGACGCGTCAAACGCTGTCGCAAACTGGCGAGTTTCTTGAGAACGGGCTTGGGCTGACCACCCGTACTCAACAGGCCCGACCCGGGCGGAAGTGTATGCTCGTGGTCATATAGATCGCTCCAAACAACCGCCTCGACAAAGGGCTTCGAGAGGAGCAATGGCATAATCTGCCCACCCCACCTGCCCTGCCGATCAAGTGACCACGGCGTATGCCACCAGCCAGCATGAGGGTCGTAGACATCATCCGGAACACCGAGTTCGGAAATGATGATCTTCGGTTCGAGGTGCAGGAATCGATCTACATGGCGGCTGATCTCCAGGAGGTCACGGGTCACCAGGCCACTGCGAGATTCACCAAAGAGAAGCCGCAAGCCAATGGCATCGAGCCGAATACCTGCCTGGATCAATTGCTCGATGAACACCAGTGGAGGTATGCCCTCACGTGAATCGGCGAGGTACTCGCCCCAGAGATGAGACAGTTCCACCATGACACGGCGGCCGCGATGACCTTGACGCACAACCAACGCCAACGTGCGAACCAGATCACTCATCTGCTTGAGGGTGAATTGGTAATCGAGATTGGTATTGACACCGGAGAGGATGCTGTACATCCCGATGTTATCGCCGTAGCGCTGAACGACTGCTTGAACATGGTCATAGGCCCGGTCACACAAGGCCCCGAAATCTTTCCGATTCGACTCGAGCCACTTGGGCATGCGACCCGGTCCAAAGTTCAGCAAGGGACCGGCAATGACCATGCGTTTGGCTTCAATGGCCCATTCCAACCAACGATCCACGGCCGACCAGTCATATCTCCCTTCCTGGGGACAGAGCAATCCCCACTCCATGGGGATCCTGACCAGGGAAAACTGTTGACTCACGAACTCGCGCAAGGCTGCCCCATCGCGTTCGGGCCAGATGGAAGTACCAAAGGTTGCCCGTGATGCGGGACGTTCTTCGAACCGCCTGTGGAGAAGAATCTCAGCATGGGCCAAGGCCAGGTGCTCGGATGCTTCCATGGCCAACTCCAAGGCTTCGTAACCGAATGATGCTGCCTGGCACTCATCCCGGGTCACCATGGCCCGGGTGAAGATCTGTCGTGCTGATTCCAGCATGGCCATAGCTGGGTGCTCGGCACTGAGGTGCATTTGCCAGGACTCGGCCTGGGCCAGGAAGATTGCGATGCGATGCCGAGCCAATTCAACGTTGAGGATGTAGGGCTTGTCTCGATGAGGCAACAAGCAGGTCTGAAGGGCCAGTCGCCCCGCTCCCCCCGTGTCATGGAGAAGTGATAAAGCGGTTGGCCGAATGCCTCGTCGTTTGCAACTGATTAAGCCATCTGCAAACTCGATCTCTCCTGGCACAACGACATCATCACGGTCCAGAAGCCGCGCGTTATGCAGTGGCCAATCGGAGGCCGGTCCCGAGTCGTCGAAGACGGCGAACTGGAGCATCGCTGGGGAAAACCTGTTTCTTTACACTGCTCAATCACGATTCGCAGCGATCTGGTGATCCAACATGATAGCCGGACGCTGACCGAGAGCCCTGATCCTGCTACACTTCGCTTGTTGTCGGGGGTTTCAACTAACCACAACGCCATTGGAGGGATCCGATGATGAGCATGACCACATCCGCAGCCGTTTACCAGACCGATCTTCCCCTTCCCGGGCGTCGCCAGGGCAAGGTTCGCGATATCTACGAGGTACCCGCGATACCAGGCCGCCCTCCATCGCTCCTGATCGTGGCCAGCGACCGCATCAGCGCCTTTGACGTGGTTCTTCCGACCCCGATACCAGGCAAGGGCCGTGCTCTGACCCGTATTAGTACGGAATGGTTTAACTGGGTTCGAAACCAGAAGATCATCGCCGATCATCTGATCTCCACATCCCCAACTGACGTACCGGGATTGGATGAATCCCATTGGCCGAGTGTCGAAGGACGGATGACGCTCGGACGGGCTGCCCAGGTGGTCCCTGTTGAGTGCGTCGTCCGTGGGTATATCACTGGAAGCGGGTGGAAGGAATACTTGCAGGACGGCACCGTCTGTGGAATCAAGCTTCCTGAAGGCCTCAAGCAATGTGATCAACTGCCCGAGCCGATCTTCACGCCTGCAACAAAGGCCACTGAAGGCCACGATGAAAACATTGATTTCCAGACGGCCTGTGGAATCGCAGGCACGGAAGTTATGACACGGCTTCGCGATGTCTCCATGGAGATCTACACCAAGGCCGTTGAGTACGCACGCCCACGTGGGCTCATCCTGGCAGACACCAAGTTCGAATTTGGATTCGCGTTGGATGAGTCCGGGCAACCCACGGATGAGTTGCTCCTCGTCGATGAAATCCTCACCCCGGATTCCAGCCGCTACTGGCCGGCAGAGAATTACGAGCCCGGTCGTGACCAGGAATCCTTCGACAAGCAGTACATCCGCAACTGGCTCCAGGAAATCTGTGATCGAGGCGAGTGGGACAAGACACCTCCGGGCCCAGGCCTGCCAGATGAAGTCATCACCAATTCGCTGGCACGCTACGACGAAGCAGGACAACGGCTCTTCGGCACCTGAGCCAAGGACTGGATTGAAAGTGAATCAATCGCGATGCTGAGTTCGCTCGGCAGCATCGACGGTGTTGCGCAGCAGCATCGCAACCGTCACGGGTCCCACGCCTCCAGGAACGGGAGACAACCAACCCGCGACCTTCTGCACGGGCTCGAAATCAACATCCCCCACGGTTCGAGTCCGACCCGTGTCGGGATCCTTGATGCGGGAAATGCCCACGTCGATCACGATCGCTCCAGGACGAACCATGTCGGCCTGAACCAACCCCGGATGGCCGACTGCGGAAATGATGACATCCGCCTCGCGACAATGAGCCTCGATATCGTGCGTGTGAACATTGGTCGAAATCACAGTAGCTTCTGCACGCATCAAGAGAACAGCCACGGGCTTACCCACGATATTGCTGGCCCCGATGCATACCACGGTCTTTCCTGGAAGTTCGATGCCCGTGGATTCGATGAGTGTCATCGTCGCCAAGGCCGTGCAGGGTACGAGGCTGCGTCGTCCGTAAAGCACATTGCCAATATTGGCCGGGTTCACACCTTCAACGTCCTTGCCAACATCGATCCGTGATTGAATCAATTCCGTATCAACATCCCCAGGCAGCGGCAAATGAACCATCACAGCCGTGACGGAGGGGTCTGCATTGAGCCTGTCAATGAGTGACAGGATTTGATCCTGTGAGGCACCCGTCGGGAGTTCATGCAACCGATACCCGATGCCAATCTCGCCACACATCAGAGCCTGGTTGGCGGCATAGACACTTCCAGCCTGGTTGGCACCAACGATCAGGGCGTCAAGGCTCACCTGCACACCCGAGGCATGCAGGGCAGCTGTTCGTGCAGCAAGCGTTTCCCGCACCCCTGCGGCGATGGCCTTGCCATCAAGGATTCGACCTGTCCCGGAGACGTTCATTAAAGAAGGATACCCCTCGGGGCACGAGGCTGCCCTACACTGTGCATCATGGCCGCTGACACCTATCTCGTTGTCATCAGCGTGGGAAATACCCGGACGCATATCTCCTCAGTTGAGGGCGATGCCTGTGGTGCACCTACCTGCTTTACCAATGATGACCTGGCAGGTGCCGTCAGCCGTGTCGTGGAACTCTGGGGTCGGAAAACCGCAGGAGCCTCTGGTTCCATCCTGATGGCCGATGTCAATGAGCCAGTCGCCAGTCGACTGGCCTCCGCTATTCAAGATCAACTCTCCGAAGATGTCTACCGTATTGGGCAGGACATCCCAATCCCGATGATGGTCCGCCTCGATCCAGAGACCATCACGGGTACCGATCGACTCCTCAACGCCTTGGCTGCCTGGGAGTCGGTCAAGCAAGCCTGCATCATCGTAGACACGGGCACAGCCGTCACCGTTGACTTCGTCGATGGCGAAGGCACCTTCCACGGTGGCGCCATTGCACCAGGTGCCGCGATGCAATTACGCGCTCTGCACGAGTACACCGACGCCCTCCCCGAAGTGGAGTTCCGAAGCCCGCAATCCGGCGCCTTCGGAAAGTCGACTGCTGAGGCCATGATCCTGGGTGTCTTCGCCGGCATCCGCGGTCTTGCCTGGCGACTGGTCGAACAATATGCCGCCGAGTACGGCGCGTACCCAATGGTGATCGCAACCGGCGGTGATGCCGAGGCGATCTTCGGTGAAGATGAACTGATCGATCGCGTGGTACCGAACCTGACCCTGATCGGAATCGCAGCTTGTGCCAAGCATGCCTTGGCAGGCGAGGCCCCCGACACCAGCGAAGATGCCTCATCCAACTGAAGAGCCTCAAGCAACGCCTTCCTGTCGCGTGGCTGCCCTGACCCCAGCCACACCGGGCGCGGTCTCGATACTCCAGTTGCAAGGTGACGTCTTCCCCGTCCTGAGTTCGCTCACTGGACAGAGCGACTGGCAGGTTGGGCAACTCCGCCTCTGTGACCTGGGTGGTATCGACCGTGGTCTGGTTGCGATCCCGACCCAACACACCGCCCAGGTGATGCCTCACGGAGGAATTCGCATCCGCCAACGATTGTTGGAGATCATGACTGCCAAGGGTGCCGTGATCGATCCAACGATGCCCCCCACCGATGTCTTCCCGGAAGCTCGCGATGCGATCGAAGCCAGCGCTATGATGCTCATCAGCAAGGCGGCCAGCCCCCTGGCCATTGATCTTCTCTTGGACCAATCTCCACGCTGGGCTGATTGCGAACAATGGACTGATGAGGATGAAGCCCGTTCCCAGCGGCTGAATCGTCTCATCGATCCACCCAACGTCGTGGTCTTTGGACCAGCCAACATTGGCAAAAGTTCATTGCTCAATACGCTGGCGGGCCGCGATGTTGCCATCGCCATAGATCAACCTGGCACCACACGTGACTATGTCTCCGGGCTTGTTGAACTCGGCGGCCTGGTGATCCGTTGGCATGACACACCGGGTCAACGTGAAACTGGTGACGTCATTGAGCGTGATGCCCTGGAACGATCAGAACGTTTGTTCTCAGAGGCAGACATGCTCATCTCAACACGCGATGCACAATCCGACTGGCACGAGTTGCATCATGAGCCAGATCTCCGGTTATCGCTGCGCAGCGATCTGGGCCTGTGTCCGGATGCTGATGTGTGCGTGTCCTCTGTGACCGGCGAAGGCCTGATTGAACTCGTCGAGTGTGTTCGCGAACACCTCGTTCCCGTTGCCGACCTGGGATCGACCCGACCCTGGCGATTTCCGGGCCTTGAAGTCCCGGGATCACTCAACCGCTGATCGAGTCTCAAGCACCTGTCAGTGCGTGAACAATCGAGAATACAACCGATTCAATCGGGTTCCGGTTGATCTGTTCAGCAGGTGATTGTCTACTGGATGATGGTCAGGGAACTGGCCAGGAGAGAGAAGACTGTGCAGCGATTGATTGCTTCAACCATCGTGATGATCACCTTGTTGCTGACCACCGGTGCAACCGCTGGCGAATATGGTGCCTGCTGCCTGTCTGATGGCAGTTGCATCGATCTTCCGATCGATTCCCCCATCGATGGCGAATCATTTTGCGAGGGGGTGCTTCAAGGTACCTGGCTGGGTGATGGCACCAGTTGCAAGACGAACAGTTGCCAGACTGGCGCGTGCTGTTTCAAGGACATCGAATGCGAGGACTTATGGAGTCAACAGGACTGTGAGTCCGCTGGTGGTGTTTTCCTGGGCGAACTCTCCACGTGCGAGAACGAAGGCAGCCACTGCCGGGATGATCTCGGCGCCTGCTGCGTGGATTACGAGATCTGCTACGACTTCATCTCCCAGGATGAGTGTTCATCGATGAGCGGTAAGTTTCTCGGCATCGACTCGACCTGTGACAACGAAGGATCCTGGTGCATCATTCTCTTCGGCGCCTGCTGCTTCGGTGACTACTGCCTGGAACTCATGGAGGAAGATGAGTGCGAACTCTCCGGCGGGACCTTCTGGTATGGACCATGTGAAGAGTTCTCGGATCTCGCTAAGTGTGGCCTCAGTGGAGGCTGCTGTTTCGGAGCAGGCCAATGCATTTATGACGCCAGCCCGGTGTACTGCAGCCAGATCGGCGGCTACTACTACGGCGATGGTAATCCGGGCTGCGACGACGCCTGTTCCAGCGGAGAGATCGCCGCGTGTTGCCTCGAGGACAGTTGTGTCCTGCTTGATTACACGGAGTGTGTCGTCAACCTTGGCGGGGAACATTACTGGGGAGAAACCTGCAGCGAAGATCTCTGCACACCACCCTGCCCCGGTGATCTCGACGGCAATGCAACGGTTGATGTCAATGACGTCTTGTTGCTCCTTGGCGCATACGGCCAGGATGATTCAGGGGACTGTGACGATGACGGTGACACGGATGTTGATGATGTGTTGCTGCTTATCAACGCCTGGGGTGAGTGCCCATAGCAACCCTCCATTAGATTGAATACAACAACACCCCCGTCTTCACGGGGGTGTTGTCATGAACTGTTCGTTCTGTAACGCCGGCCCTACAGGCCGATGCAGGAATAACCCGCATCGACGTAGATCACCTGGCCGGTGATGCCGCCGCCCCGCTCACTCAGCAGGAACGCCGCCGTATCGCCGACGTGCTCGCCTTCGATGTTCTTCTTCAGTGGTGCCTTCTGTTCCACCCAGTCGAGGATCTCGCCGAAGCCACCCACCGCCATCGCAGACATGGTTCGCAGCGGCCCACCGGAGATGGAGTTCACGCGGATGTTCTTTTCACCCAGTTCAGCGGCGAGATATCGCGTAGATGATTCCAAGGCAGACTTGGCGACGCCCATCACGTTGTAACCAGGAACTGCTTTCTCCGCGCCGTAGTAGGACATGGAGATCATCGAGCCGCCTTCCTTCATGAGCGGCGCTGCACGATCGGCCATACCAACCAACGTCCAGGCGGAGATATCCATCGCCGAGGTATAGACCTCACGTGGGGTCGCGGTGAACTTGCCCGCCTGTAACCAGTCCCGATCGGCATAGGCGATGGAGTGCACCACGAAATCGATCTGACCATGATCGGCCGCGATCTTCTCGAAGGCGGCATCCATGGAGGCATCGTCGGAAGCATCCATGGGCATCATCCAGGGATTCTCGACGCCCAGGGATTCAATGGCCTTGCCGACGCGTCTGGCCATCTTGTCACCGGGAAGGTGCGTAAAGATGCATTCCCCACCTTCACGCAAGATCGATTGGGCAATGAACCATGCATAGGACCGCTCATTGGCAACACCAACGACCAACCCCTTCTTTCCTGACATCCAACCGTCAGCCATGTCCGGTACTCCTGGGAACGTTCGTGTTCAACGCGCATGGCAGGACTCGAACCTGCAACCCTCGGTTTCGAAGACCGATGCTCTATCC